>NZ_VCDP01000089.1:0-3986 GCF_033949345.1 Xenorhabdus littoralis | reverse complement strand
ATCGAATATCTCGGCCGTAATGATTTTCAGGTCAAGCTACGCGGTTTCCGCATTGAGCTGGGCGAAATCGAAAGTGCCCTGACTTCCCTCCCACAAGTCAGACAGGCAGTAGTGATTGACCGTGAACATCACGGGAATAAAGCACTGGCAGCTTATCTGGTCACAGATGGCGTATTATCAGATGAAGTTCTGATCAGACACTTATCTGACCGCCTGCCGGAATACATGATACCTGCCAGTTTTACCCGCCTTGAATTCCTGCCCCTGACCCAGAATGGCAAAGTGGATCGCCGTGCCTTACCAGAGCCAATCCGGGGAAATAAGGACAGTTACACCGCTCCCCGCAATGCGCTGGAAACCCAGCTATGTACCATTTGGCAAGACGTATTGGGTCTGGAATACATTGGCATCGAAGATAACTTTTTCCGCATTGGCGGTGATTCGATTGTCAGTATCCAGTTGGTTTCCAAACTGCGGCAGGCGGGTTTTTCCCTTCAGGTTAAATCGATTTTTGCAGCGCCAACGGTCGCTCAACTAGCCCAATTGCTGATGCAAACTTCCACCACAGAAAATGTCGTTGCAGAGCAGGGCTTATTAAACGGGGAATTTGACTTATTGCCTGTCCAGCACACTTTCTTCAACTGGAGCTTATCGAATCCGCACCATTGGAATCAGGCATTCATGATTCAGATCCCGGGTAATATCGAATTCGCACAGATTGAACAGGCGCTAATCATGCTGGCTGAACGGCATGATATGCTGCGAACCCGTTTTATAGATAGCAAAAACGGCTACCGTCAGTGCTATTCCGATTATTCCGGTTCCGGAGAAACACCATCTTCACATCCCCTTTTACAGCACTGCAATATCCGTGGATTAAACAAGGAAGAACTGCATCAACAATTAACTCGATGGCAAAGCGGGTTCAATTACAACAACGGGCCATTATGGCAAGCCGGGCATCTGACCGGATACGCGGATGGCAGTGGCCGATTATTCTTCGCATTCCACCATCTGATTATTGACGCGGTGTCCTGGCGGATCATCGCTGAAGATATGCGTTTGCTATTACAGGGCTTGACCTTGCCACCGAAAACCAGCAGTTACCGGCAATGGGTAGCCGCTGTCCAGCGTTATGCACAACAGCACCAGAATGAAGCGCTCTACTGGCAACGGGTAGTAAAAGGAACAGTTACAGAAACAGTTGCGGGAATCGCTGAAGGAAACAGCACCAAACCCGCATTGGATGATATCCCCCAATACGGGTTAAGCATTTCTGCGGAAATGACCGATATCCTGCTGCATGAAGCCAACACGGGTTATCACACTGAAATTAACGACTTACTGCTGAGCGCACTGACACTCGCCTTGCAGGAGACTTTTTCACGAACCGTAAACTATATCCTTCTGGAAGGACATGGACGGGAATCCATTGATAACACATTGGATCTTTCCGAAACCGTCGGCTGGTTTACAACCATGTACCCTGTTCGTCTGGAAATGCAGGCTGATATTGCAGAAACCCTCATTCACACCAAAGAGATGCTTCGCAGCATACCGAACAAAGGCATTGGTTACAGCGCATTACATCAGGCGGGATACCTGACAGGCGATTTACCGACCCTCAGTTTCAACTACCTCGGACAGTTAGGGGGTGCCAGTCATCAAGACTGGACTATAACCAACGATGATTGCGGGAATGCGATAGCCAGAGAAAACGGCAGTCACCTACTACTGGGCATCAATGGTGCTGTTCAGGCGGGAAGACTGCAATTCAGTGTGGATTCCCGTTTGCCACAAGCCCAGACAGCGGTGTTTATCAAGGCATTTGAACAAGCACTCAATAACATCGTCGTGACTGCTCAAAAGCAGGCTCAATCCGGAGGAATAAAAACCCCCAGTGATTACGGAATCAAGGGTGTTTCGATGGAGAGACTAAACCAGCTTACTCATCGTTTTGATCATGTTGATCACGTAAGTCATGAAAGCTCACACCACGATTTAGAAAAGAAAGCAGAAAATAACTCAGAAAAGAAAACTATTTTGGATGTGTAAAAAATGTTGATGCTATTTAAAGAACTTAACAAAAATCATGTATCAGTATGGGTCTGTGACAATAAGTTAAAACTGGCGTTTACAGGGGATAATCCCCCTGTTCAACTTATTGATGAGGTTAAGCAGAAAAGAGATAACATATTAGATTTTTTAAATGAAAAAAGTATCTTCTCTGAGGAAAAATTTAAAAGTTTTATTTTCAGTGAAAATCACTCTGATTCGAAGGCTCCTGCCGCATCCCCCAAAAACAGCATTTCCCCTAAAATTTCCCCTAAAATTTCCCCTAAAAAAAGTATTGAAGCGATATTTCCTGCCACCAGTTTGCAACAGGGATTTGTTTACCATTATCTGGCTCAACCACAGGATGATGCCTATCGCGTGCAATTGCTGTTGGATTATCACACCCATGTTGATCTTGCCACCTATCAGCAAGCATGGTCGCTGGCTTCACGGCGTTTTCCTATCCTCAGAACGGCATTTGATTGGGAAGGCGAAATATTACAGATAGTCACAGCGAATCCCAGTATTCAGTCGAAGAATTTCATCACCAAAGATATCAGCCAATTACCAGAAGAAGACCGGAACAAGGCGATTGACGAGATCCAACAACATGACCGTATTCTGCCTTTTGATTTAAGTCAGCCCGGATTAATCCGTTTCACTTTGATCAAACAGAAAGAACAACTCATCACCGTGCTGATCACTCTGCATCATTGCATTATTGACGGCTGGAGTTACCCGATTTTATTGCAGGCGGTGCATGAGTATTACAACGGACTGACGCAAGGATATACCCCCAAGATAGTGGCAGATAAAGCCTATCTGGCAACCCAACAATATTATCTGGATCATAAAGCAGAAACTGAAGCTTATTGGGCTGAACGCAAATCACAATTCCACGGCATGAATGATTTCTCACCCTTGTTAAGTCATCGCGTTGATTTAATGCAGATCAAAACCGTTGAAAAACCGGCTGAACAGATACTGACTATACAGGGAAGCACTTATGTGCAGCTAAAAGATACGTACCGGACGCAGGGCATGACCCTCAATGTGGCACTGCAATTCGCCTGGCATAAACTTCTGCACAGCTACACCGGCGATGAGCAGACCATTGTCGGTACAACTGTATCCGGACGCGATGTGCCGGTGGAAGGCGTTGAGTCCAGTGTTGGCTTGTATATCAATACCTTGCCGCTGATGGTGCAATGGAATCAGACAGACAGTATCGCGGTGGTTTTACAAGATATCCAAAAAGATATCGCTACACTCAACAGTCACAGTGCCGTCTCTCTGTCTGGTTTGCAATCTAATGGGGAACGGTTATTCCATAGCTTGCTGGTCTTTGAAAACTACCCTGTTCCAGCAATGAGCGAAAACAAAGACGGGCTGGAACATGCCCTGACATTCCGCCGCGCCGTCGAAAAAGTGGATTATCCGGTGTTGTTGATGGCCTATGAGCAGGATCACTGTTTAACCATAAAATTCAGTTATGGTGAAGATTGGCTGACAGCAAAACAGGCACAACGTTTGCTTTGCCAGCTTGAACGCATTCTGCGCGCGGTGGCATACAACCCAGACCAGTTACATACATCAATAACAATCCTCAGTGAAGAAGAGCGCTATACCCTGCTGCATAGCTGGAACCAAACCGATGCGCCTTATCCGCAGGACAAAACCCTGCAACACCTGTTTGAAGCTCAGACAACCCGATGCCCCGACGCCATCGCCGTTATATTTGCAGACCAAAGGATGAGCTATGGCGAACTCAACCGCCGAGCCAACCGTCTGGCTCATCATCTGATTACGCTGGGTGTGCGACCGGATGATCGGGTCGCCATTTGCCTCGAACGCAGCCCGGACATGGTGGTAGGAATACTCGCTATCCTCAAGGCGGGCGGGGCTTACGTGCCGCTCGATCCGAGCTATCC
>NZ_VCDP01000088.1:0-36243 GCF_033949345.1 Xenorhabdus littoralis | reverse complement strand
AAATCCGAACTCCAGCCCAGTTCCAGACCAGCCAGCCTGGTTGAACCTCCACGGCTGGCTGGCTCAGAAATCACCGAGCCGCCACCGAGGGTATAGAACAACGTATCGGAGACCGCCCCGCTGCTCTGTGCACCATAGCCCAGCGCACTGTGACTCACGGTCGGTAAGGAAACTGACAGTCCCGAGGCATGAACCTGAGCGGTAACGAGTGCCAGCCCGCCCACCATCAGCAGTATCGGTTTTCTTATCATCCTGTTTTTTCCTTATATGTCCGTACTGCTGAGAAAACGTTGCCCGCGCCGCTGGCAACAGCTGTAGGGCTGCCACAGGGCATACGCCTGATTGCTGTCTGCCGCCGCCGTGTGGCTGCCATCCGGGAACACCGCGCAGGACTGACTTAACTGTGGTGACAACCGTTGCCATTGGTGATTTTTCGTGCCGGTATTTTCGGTGACCGGGGACGGCGGCCAGTAGCCGTCACGGCGTTGCCCGGTCAGAGGCTGATAAACATGGGGCTGCCCGGTACGGGTGATAATGTCCGCCACCCGCTGTGCCACCACCGCAGCGGTTTTATCTTCATCAACCTGCGTGACAAAACCGGAACGCGGGTAGAGATTTCCCCACATATTGCCCGCCATTGTACTTCCCAGCTCACGCTGACCGGGAATAAGCGCTTCAGGATAAAGTGACTCCGGCAGCCCGCTGCGCCACGCGACGGTATCCAGTGTGCTGAGAAAATAGGGCATCAGCGGTGTGGCCGCACTGCGACAGGAATACCCCGGGATTTGTCCGCCAATCAGAGTAGTAGCGGGGTGCCCGATGGCATCGGCGTATTTGAAACGCAGACGGGGACTCTGCTTCCCGGCAACCTGAACCGTATGATTGCCGCCGCCGGTGGTCAGGCGGGGTAAGGCACCCGTTACCGTATTTTCCAATCCGCCGGATAACGGGCTGATGTGAGCCATTTCAACCCACGGGTTGCCGCCGGAGCCATGATAGGTGGAGACCACTGCCTGCGGCAGGAAATGGGTGACTTTGACCGAAGTTTTTACCGTGCAGCCATGCCACGAACAGAACAGCCAGTAACAAATGCCGCTGACCCGCCACTGAATACAGGCGGGCGAGACACTGCCGGCCACGATTTGGGCGGTATTGATAGCAGCTTGTGTGACGGGAGCACATGCCGCGGCCAGCGTGATAACCACCGGAAAAGCCAAACGTGACGTATTCATGGCTGATACTGTTCCCTGAGCGCCGTTGCTTTGGCAATATCGGCTGTGCCATATACCACGTCACGATCATCAAACACCACCGCCGGGTATTTGCGCACACCGGATTGCCGGGCATGGACAACAGCACGATAAGCGTTGATAAGTTCCTGTTCCTGCTCACGCCACTGTGGTGATTGCAGCATCGTTTTTGCCTGTTCCATCGCCTGCCTTGGGTCAGCAGGCAGCCGGGCAAAGTGCTGTTGCTGAAGTTGTTCAGGTGCATCCAGCCAGACAACGTAGCTGTCTGGCATCAGATTCACCGGCGGGTGTTGATGGTCGGTATACACCACCGTGCCCGCACCGGCATACCCTGCCACGCCCCATCCCAGCAAAAACACTAAACCCGGCTTTTTCATCATCGTCGTCCCTACGGCAAAACATCGGGTCAGCGTGAAGAAAGCCGCTGCAAAAGTCAGCGCTTAATTGATTTTCTAAAAATGAAAAATAAGCGCCCCGGTCCGCTAAGATTTTTCTCAAATGTCGATAAAACGGACATCACATTCATAAAATTCATCGTTGTGTCTATAAAATAACAATCCGGATTTATCCCCTGACATAATTTGTCATGAATGGAATGAAAAATATGCCGATAAAACAATCAGCCTCCCATCATAATAAGAAAAAAAAACGTGTATGAAGAACGCGCTTTTTCTGCCTGAACGCAGTGAATGCTGGCCCGGACGTCAGGCTGCGTAAGTAAAAGGCCCCCGCGGAAAACAGCATTGAGGATAACAAGTAAAAAATAAGGAAAACGAAACAATGTCAATGAAGAAACACCTGATGAAGTTACAGCAGGGACAATCCCTGCTGGAAAAAGGAAAGCAGGCAACAGGTCTGGCGAAACAGGCGGACAGCCTGCTGGGTGGTGCCGGTACCGCTGGCCTGACGGATAAAGGTGGCCTGATGAAACCCGGCGGTTTTGCCGGCCCGCTCAGCGGCGGCCAGAGCCTGGCGCAGCAAGCCGCCGCCGGACACAGCGGGGCAGCCAAAGCGCTGCAACAGGCGGGCGGCGGTGGAGGCTCAGCACCGAGCGGCCTGCAATTTACCCTGACGGCAGCCAGCCTGCCGCCGCAGACGTTCGTTGTCACCGATTTTACGCTGAATGAAGGATTCTCCCGGCTCTTTACCCTCAACGTGGGGCTGGCGAGCGCTGACCCGGCAATTGACTTCCCGTCAGTCCTCGATCGCAGTGCGACACTCACCATCACGCAGGACGGCAAAGAACAGCGCAGCATCAGTGGCTGCGTCGCCCGCTTCGAACAGGGCAACACCGGGCTGCACCAGACCACCTACCAGATGACGATTTGCCCGGATTTATGGCGTACTTCCCTGCGGCAGAACTCACGCATCTTCCAGCAGCAGGATATCGTGACCATTCTCACCACCCTGCTTAAAGAGCACGGCATTCGTGATGTGGTCTTCAGCCTGCGCCAGCCGCACCCGGCGCGGGAATTCTGTGTCCAGTATCAGGAAAGCGACTTTGACTTCCTGCAACGGCTGACGGCGGAAGAAGGCATCTTCTACTTCTTTGAATGCGGCAACGGGCGCAACACGCTGGTGTTCGCCGACGACGCCGGTTCAGTGCCGCCGGGCATTATGCTGCCTTATCAGCCGGGTGACATCAGTACCACCGGCGAGCCGTCAGTGACCAGCTTCACCAGCAGCGCACAGGTACGCCCGGCGCAGGTTGAGCTGAAGGACTACACCTTCAAAAATCCGGCCTGGTCAGCCGAATTTCGTGAGCAGATGAAGGATGAACAGCTACAGGAGCAGTATTACGAGCATTACGACTACCCCGGCCGGTTCAAGGACGAAGCCCACGGCAAAGCCTTCACCCGCTACCGGCTGGAAGCGTTGCGTAACGATGCGATCACCGGACAGGGGCACGGTCACGCGATTGCCATCCAGCCGGGGAAACTGTTCATTCTGACCAACCACCCGCGGGCGGATCTGAACCAGCCATGGCAGGTGGTGAGCGCGAGCCATTCCGGCAACCAGCCGGGTGCCCTGGAAACAGCCACCGGCGACAGCGGCACTACGCTGCACAGCCAGTTCAGCTTCATCCGCCATAACCAGCACTGGCGGCCGACGCCGCTGCCGAAACCCGCTATTGACGGCCCGCAGATTGCCAAAGTGGTGGGACCGGCCGGGGAAGAAATCTTCTGTGACCAGTACGGACGCATCCGCCTCCAGTTCCCGTGGGATCGCTACGGCAAATCCGATGACCAGAGCTCCTGTTGGATACGGGTGACCCAGCCGTGGGCGGGACAGGGCTGGGGCATGCTCGCTATCCCGCGCATCGGTCAGGAAGTGGTGGTGGATTTTCTGCACGGCGATCCGGATCAGCCCATCGTCACCGGCAGAACCTACCACGCGAGCAATATCCCGCCGGGCGGGCTGCCGGGCAGCAAAACCCAGATGGCGTTCCGCTCCAAAACCCACAAGGGCGAAGGCTATAACGAGCTGCTGTTTGAGGATGCCAAAGGCAGTGAAAAGCTGTCGCTGCACGCACAGAAGGACATGGACACCACCGTGCTTAATGACCGCAGCACCCGCGTGATGCACGACCATACCGAAAGCGTCGGACACAATCAGGCCATCAGCGTACGCGCTGACCGCCATAAAGAGGTAGTCGGCATGGAAGTGAGCAGTATCGGAACACGGCAGGTCACCGTGGAAAAAACCAGCGTACTCAGTGTCAAAGGACAAATCACCATTCAGTCCACTGAAAGCGGCATCACCCTCGGCAACACTAAAGGGAGCATCTCGATTGATACCGACGGCAATATCCATATTACCGGTAACACCGTCATTATTAACGGAAAAGAGGTCATCACCCTGAACTGAGTCCGGGCAGTCCGGCAACAAGACTGAAATCCACGCCACAGAATTTTTCTGCGGCGGGCTGAATATTGATGATACAAAAAGAGTGAAAAGGAAAACCCATGAGCACACAACCCTACCAGATGAACGAAGGCACCCTGAACATTCCCGCCGGCTGGCGTGACGAATCGATGCACGTGTTTGTGCTGCCGGATGACAGCGGCGTCAATCTGGTGATTAACCGCACTGCGGTGCCGGCAGGCACCGACAGCAATACCTATTATGAGCAGACACTGACGCAGTTTGTGACCCACCTGCCGGGCTATCAGGAGCACCAGCGGGGGCAAACCGAACTCAGTGGCGATATGGCATGGCGGCTGGATTACCAGTGGCAAAGCCCGGAAGGGGAAATGTACCAGACGGTGGTGCTGCAAATCCGGGGCAGCCAGCTGCTGGCGTTTAACCTGACTTCCCCACAGCCCTTTAATACCGGACAACGGGAAGCCTTACTGGCGGTGGTAAGCAGTTTTCAGACGGCATAACGGAGGCCGATATGGGATTAGGTGATGAAATTATTACCCGGATTGCCCGGGTCGGGGCCACCCATGCCCGGCCACCCTTGCCGCCTGCGGGCGGTGCCCGAGGGCCGGCCGCAGCACGCCAGGGTGACCCCATCCAGCATAAGAGCTTCTTTGGTGCCCTGATGGGGGCGGTGGCCGGTGCACTGATTGGGGCGGCCATTTTTGGCGCGGTGGGATTGCTGGTTGCCGGTACCGGCGGATTGGGGGCTACCCTTATTGTAGCCGCGGCCGGCAGCGGGTTAACCTATCTGGCCAGCGATGCCATTGCCGCAGCCAGCTCGGCCGTCTCGAACTTTGTCGACAGCTTCGGCTCGCCGGACGGCGTGTTGAGCAGTGGTTCCGGTAACGTCATGATTGAAGGCAAGCCCGCCGCACGGGCCACTGTCGATATGGCCGCATGCAGCAAACACCCGGCGCCACCGTTGATAGCACAGGGCAGTGAGTCGGTGTTTATCAACGGCCAGCCGGCGGCACGGGTCGGCGACAAGCTGGTGTGTGGTGCCGCCATCAAAGGCGGTGCGAGCAAAGTCTTTATCGGCTCCGGTCAGGGGACTTATCTCGAGATTGAAGAAGAATTCTCCGGCTGGCAACGGGCTTTACTGGTAGCGGTGGAGTTTCTGGTGCCCCCGACACGCGGGCTGGTAAAAGGCATCGGTAAGCTGATGACCAAAACCGGCCGGCAGGCGGTGCTGGCCGGGGCAAAACTGGGCGCCAAAAAAGCCGCTCATGCCCTGAAAGGCAGAGTGATGTGTGCCAAAGCTGCCTTTAAAGCCAATAAAGGCGTCAAACGTTTTACTCAGTCCACCAAAAAATTCTTTACGGGTGACCCGATAGACGTGACCACCGGCAGCCTGTCTGACCAGCGTACTGAGTTTGAACTGGGACAAACCATCCCCCTGAGCTTCACCCGCAGCTGGTCACCGGGGTTGCGGGGGCTGCTCGGCGAAAACTGGCTGGACAACTTCTCCGAAGCGGTCATCGTAATCGGTGACCGGATAGAAGTCCTGACACTGGAAGGGGCTTCCCTGCACTTCGCCCTGCCCCAAAGCGTTGACCACAGTATCAACCCGGAGCACCCTGAATTTACGCTGAGCCGGCATCAACAGGGCTTTATTCTGAGCGAGCGCAATCAGCCGGTCAGAAAATATTTTACCCGGCCGGGTATATCAGAGACTGCCGGCACCCAGCGCTGGCAATTGTCCGCCCTGCGTGACCGCAACGATAACGCCATCGATTTTCATTACAACGAACAAGACCAGTTAAATCGGGTCACCCACAGCGATGGCCCGGAACTGGTATTACTGTACCGCGCAGACGGGTTACTGACTGACATCCGCCGCAGCGACAGTGGTCTCAATGAAGTCATGGTGCGCTATGACTATCACGGGAATGGCTGGCTGGCAGAAGCGGACAGTACCCAGCAATTCCACCTGTTCTATGAATACACTGCACAGGGATTGATTAGCCGCTGGTCAGACGGTGACCAGACTGCCGTGGATTATGTGTATGATGCACAGGGGCGCTGCATTGAAAGCGTCGGCAGCGGGGGCTATTACCCCGTCCGGCTGACCTATGAACCCGGCCTCACCCTCTCCGCCACACCACAGGGCCATACCACCGCCTGGCATTATAATGTGGAGCAACAGGTCACTCAGGTGGAAACGCCGTGCGGTCATGTCACCCGGTATGAATACGATAACTGGGGTAACCTGCAACGGCAGATTTTGCCGGAAGGACAGGTCCTGCAACTGGATTATCTGGCGGATACGGGACTGGTCACGGCGTTTACCGATGCCGGCGGTGCCGTGTGGCAGTATCACTACGATGAGAATGACCGGCTGGTCAGCATGACCGACCCGCTGGGGCGGGTCTGGTGGCAACAATACGATGATAAGGGTCATGCCGAATGTTTTATTGCCCCTGACGGCAGCAAAACCACCTTAACCCGCAATGCGTTCGGGCTGGTAACGAAAGCCGAAGATGACGAAGGCAACCAACGCAGCTGGGAATACGATGACCATCAGCGGCTGACCCGGCTGTTTGATGAGGAAAACCGCAGCCTGCGGCTGGGTTACGACAGCCATGACCGGTTGCAACGGCTGTCATCCGGCGGCGGGGCCTTATGGTCGTGGGAATATGACCGTCATCACCGCATCGCCTTAAGTGACCGCCCCAACAACAGCCTGGAGCGCTTCCGCCATGACCGCCACGGCAACCTGACCCGATGGACAGATGCGCGGGGTGTGGAATGGCAGATTGAATACGGGCCGTTTGACCTGCCGATCGGCCGGATTGACGGTGAAGGTCACCGCTGGCAGTACCGTTATGATCTCGATAGCCTGCAACTCCTCGAAGTCATTAATCCGCAAGGGGAAAGCTACCGTTATCAACTGGATGCCGACGGGCGGGTGACCACGGAGACCGACTACGCCGGGACGCAATGGCATTATGCCTATGACGGCAATGGCAACTGCATTGAAAAGCGGGATGCACTGAATCAGGTCACCCGCTATGACTATGATGCCGCCGGGCAGATGACGGCGATGCACACGCCGGAAGGCCGTACTACTTACGCCTACGATATCCTGGGACGTCTGCTTGAGGTGATTGCGCCGGACGCTGAACCGCTGACCTTTGAATACGATGACAAAGGTCGCCTGGTGAAAGAAGTTCAACCTTATGGTGAAATCCGGCGTGAGTATCCCGACAATGCCACGGCAGAACGCACCCTTTACACGCCCGATGGCCGGCGCTGGAAAGCGGACACGCAGGTTAATAAGGTGGGTGAACTGAGCCTGCTCAGTATCAGTGGTGAGCATCAGCTCACGCTTGAGCGGGATGACGACGGGCACGAATGGCATCGCCAGTCAGACAAGGGCTTTATCCTGCGTCAGGAGCATTCCCTGATGGGGCAACTGACGACGCAGCGTGCCGGCCGCAATACCGCGTTTTTTGCCGCCCATGAAGTGGCAGATATCCCTCAACCGACACTGGCGGGGCTGGACCGGGAATATCGTTACGATGCGGCACTGAATCTGGTGGCCGCCAACGATGAACGGCAGTGGTTGCGTTATGTGGTCAACGGCAACGGTCAGGTCACATCAGTCAGTGACGGCGACCGGCTGCGGGAGCATTATCAGTATGATGCCTGTGGTTACCCCGCCCGCCGTTTCGACGGTCGCCACGATATTGACAACGAACGGCTCTACCAGAAGGGACACCGACTGCGGCAGGCGGGTCAGCATCTGTTTGAATACGATGAGGCAGGCCGGATGACCGCCATGCAGCTGTGGCAGGAAGGTCATCGCGCGCAACTGACTAAATTCCGCTGGAACAGCCAGAACCAGCTGATCGGCGTGCTGACACCGGGTGGCCAGCAGTGGGATTATCGCTACGATGCCTTCGGCCGGCGCACGGAAAAAGTGTGTGAACGGGCGGGCAGCCGGACGACGTACCTGTGGGACGGCGATGTGCCGGCGGAAATCCGCGAATACCGGCACAACCGGCTGTACAGCATCCGCCACTTAGTGTTTGATGGCTGGCAGTTGCTGGCGCAGCAGGTGCAGTTTTTTACCCTGCACCCGGAGAACCGCCATGAACTGATTGCCGGCGAGGTGCAGACGCAGTATGCGGTGTGCGCCCCGACGGGAGAACCGCTGGCATTGTTTGACCCACAGGGGCACCGTGTCTGGCGACAACCTCCCCAGAGCCTGTACGGAGTACAATTGAAAGCCGCTGGCGAAAATGCTGAACTGAATCCGGAAATGCAGTTTGCAGGCCAGTGGCTCGATGCAGAGAGCGGTTTAGTCTATAATCGGTTCAGATATTTCTTGCCAGAGGCGAGTGTGTATCTGACGCCAGATCCGCTGGGAATTCAGGGTGGTGAAAATTTATATGCGTATGTTGAAAATCCTCTTTCTTGGATTGACCCACTCGGTTTGGCTGGATGCTCGACCAAGTTAGGTAAAAATATGATGGCGGATATGGGGTTACCACGTTCAACTAAATGGAGTGGTTATCAGGCTCATCATGTTATTCCCAAACAATACGCTAGTCATCCTGCCTTGAAAAAAATTAAGTATGATATCGACAATGCAGCAAATGGAATTTTTTTAAGAGAGGTGGATAAAGGTGTTAGTGCAATGGCAAGGCATCAAGGTAACCATAATGGTTACTCTAAAGCGATTAAAAATGCATTAGACAAAATAGATCTAAATCAGTCTGTTACGGAGATATCGAAACAGGTTGCTAATATACAAAACTTGGCTAAAAAAGGGATGATGAATGGAACACCGATCAGAGCTAAGGATATTTGGAAAGGAAAATCTAAGATAGGTAATAAAATAGCTTTAGACATGTGGAATAAAATTTTAGGAGTGTAATGATGAAAGGCTTGAATAAGAAGTTTGTAACTGAACCAATGCGTTTTTTATTTTTAGATGACCTTTTATCAGGAAAGGGCCAGTTATCTTCTGATGTTATTTTATTGGAGGATAAAGATAAATCTCTAAAATTATCATTTAGTCAAGACCTTCCAGATGGATACTTAGTATGGCAAGATCTTATAGAAAATAACGTTGGTGAGTTTTCCTTAGAAGATAACTATTCTGAAGCCGAAGATTACTTAGAAGATATTGACGAAGAATATGGTGATTTACAAGAAGAAAAGATATTATCTTATAGAAAATCCAAGATAAAAAAGATAAACACAGAGTATGACGATTTTTATTTTGAAATTTTAGATGATATATACTATCAGTTAAAAATGCTATCTATACAAAGATATATATTAGGAAATAAAAATGAATCATTATTAGAAAAAATGTTCAATATATATAAAGAAGGCTTTTATCCATGTGGGATGACTAAGGATAAAAAAATAGTCGCTTTTAATCCAGAGAGATTAAAAATCAGTTGATATAGAAGGTATATAAACAAAAAAACCGGAAAATCCTTGTGATCTTCCGGTTTTCTTACCCTGAAAAATATCCAAGTCATGTTAGCTCTGCGGTGATCACTGGATTCATATAACAAGTACATTACATACTCTTCATAACAACAATCATAATTTTTGAAAAAGAAGACAATACATGAGAAACTCAATCCAACACGAAATCACCTTTCCAGCAGGCTGGTTTCTTCTCATTAATGGCGAAATCCCCTTCTATTGCGATCATGGGTGTACTGTCGCCGATTTTGCTGCTGCGAGAAACCTGATCGGTTATAACAAAAAAAACGGGATTTACTTCAAATTCGCCTATGAATCCTCCGAAATCAGAGGGTATGAACCGCCGCTGGGAACCTATGTTCTGACCATCAGAAAATACAATTACACCCACAACTCCGGTTATTTTGGCCGTTGTGTTGATGCGGAAGTGAAACAAACCCCGTGTCCGGAAAAATTTAAAAATATCATGACAGATATGCTGAACATGTCGGCGGAACAGTCTACGTTTGAAGAAGTAAAACGGCCGAAACCACAGGGAAAATGCACACCTCAGTTACAGCAGTGCATCAATGATTTTTTTACCAGCGTCAAGCAAGATCGCACAGATGAAATTATGGCTTTCATCAGGTCTCCCATGGATGAAAACGAAGAGGAAAATATTCCTTATCTTCGTAAACTGTACTATGGACACTATGAAAGCCCATATCAGAGAGATGATTTAGTTAAAAGTGAAATACATAAAACAGTGGTATCGGAGATCTACAACTACTTTGAATCGCTCGATAAAACAAGAAAACTTGAGAATGGCCGGGATCTTTTTCCCTTTCTTTTTAGTCCAAAAAAATATGATATCAGCGCCATTGTGCCTAAAAATGTGAGCTTATGCGAAGTTTTTATGAATATGACCCATATTCAGGATGAGAAAATCATGTGATAAAGCGTCAGAAGAATATTTATCTTCTGGTTTGGCCTGTTGCTATAGAAAGATCAAACCAATGACATTGCATATTCCACCCGCCAAATAGACTCCGCCATTACCTCAAACGGAGTCTATTCTTTGACAAAAGAAAGGAGCAACTTCATGAATCAAATTGGCAAGATCAGACAACGCTGGCAGATCAAGCAAAATCATGTAAACACAGAACCGCCTTAGCCTCCACACGCAAATGCCAGCCGATGCCAGGCATTACGCGTCCAGCTATCCGATTCTGCCCAGAATGCCCATTTTGTCTGCGCATCCATTGAACCGGAACTGGCAGAAAGATAATCCGTGGAGACCACATAAAACTCCCTCACCCAGCCCTCATAGTGATAAAAATTCCCCCATTCTTCATAAAGCCGTTCAAGTGCATATTTGGGCGCAATCTGGCTGCCGAGTGATTGGCAAATTTGCGTTGCATTAAAATAAAAATCTTGCGTCAGGCCTGAGCGCTCAAACCAGGTATCGCTTGTTAAGGTCAGTACCACCTGCTGCCCTGCCTCATCGGTGCCTGTCAGTCTCACACCATCGGGACGTTGCTGTACGACCACCGTATCACCGGATACCGTGACTGCCGGAGAATCGCTCTGCCAGTTCACCCGGTCTGTATTATCGGCGGTGATAATGCGAAATTTCGCCCCCCGCCAGAAAACTGAAGGCCCACGGGTGCCAAAGGCTTTCTGGTTGGCATTACCGCCCTGACTGTCAACGGCGACGGTATCGGCAATACGTAATGGCGGGATAAATTCCACTGTGGGTGAGATAACCGCCTGGTCATCAATAATGGCTGTTACTGAAGCGGTGCCTGCCTTCTGGCTGCTCAGTGTCGCACGGGCTTCACCGTTTTCATCGGTTTCAATCTGAGCGTCTGTAAAGTGACCGTTGTCCGAGCGCCACCAGACAGGGATACCGACAGCAGGCTGTCCGGTCAGCTTTTTCACCGCCACGGTCAATGTGACGCTATCCTGACCATTGGCAATCATGCGGGTTTTATCTGCACGCAGGGTGGAGGTCAGCACATCATCAAACCAGAGCGTCGGGGCGGTCACCGTCTTATCATCAATCTGGATCCATACCCGATGCTCACCGGCAACGGTGCTGGTCAGTTGAACCTGTGCCAATCCCTGCGAGTCGGTTCGGGTCTCTGCTGATGACAGAACGCCGTTGTCGGTGTGCCAGATGACGGCCTGATTTTCAACCGGTAACCCCTGCGCATCTTCAACAATCGCAGTCAGTACGATAGCCTCCCGCCCGTCGCCGCTGGCGTGGGTTTTATCCGCGATGATAACGGAGTGCAACTGACGTTCAAACGTGATCCCGCCCGCCGTGATGATGGTACCTGACATGTCAGCGCGGACACGGGCGATACCGGCTCTCCGGCTGATAATCCGTGCGTGGGCTTTTCCCCTGCTGTCAGTGATAACCTGTTCATCGGCAATCTGGCCATGATCCGTTGACCAGACGATTTCCCTCCCTGCTATCGGCTGGTCAGCCGCATCACGCGCGTCAATCGTGCAAAGCACACTGTCCTGTCCATCGGCAATGGCTGTACTTTTGTCACAGGTCAACGTATGGGTCAGTACGGGTAGAAATTCAACCGGTGATGCCGTGAACGTCTCTTCATCCGCCATCACCGACACCTCTGCAATACCGGAGGGCAAACTGACTAATGCGGCGGTGGCCTGCCCGTGATTATTGGTTGTTGACGAAGCACTCAGGAATTTACCCCGGCTGGCTTGCCACTTAACGGTCTGATGAGGAACGGGAACGCCGGCGGCATCCTTGAAGGTAACGGTAAACGTCACGGCATCCTGACCATCGGCTCTGGCCTGTGTTTTGTCTGCGGTGATAACAGGTTTCAATACCGCACTGAAGTGCACCGGCAAAGCCACAGTGACATTATCACCGACCGAGACCTGTACGCTATGCTCCCCGTGATGATGACTGCTCAGCAACACTGCCGCCAGCCCCTGTGTATCAGTTTTCTGTGTGGTTTGTGAAAGTTTGCCTTTGTCACTTGACCAACTCACCGTTTGATCGGGAACAGGTTCCCCGTCACGATCTTTCACCATCACGGTATACATCACACTGTCCTGACCATCTGCCCTTGCCTGAGTCCGGTTTGCGGTGACCTGCACATGGGTTTCCATCGGCTGGATAAAAATGATGGTTTCCGATGGCCGGGAACGATTGCCGTGCCTGTCAATGGCAATACCGGAAAGCCGGATCATTTTATCGGTGGCTTTCGGCAAACGCAGCATGACTTTATCAGGCATCTGGTGAATAATTTTACCGCCCGCTTGCTGTAATTCTTCTGCCCGGAGTTCTAAACGCACAAGCGGATATTTGGCGGTAATCCGTGGCATAAAGGTGATGATTCTGCCTGCATCGCCTTTAAGCTGAGCGGGAAAGTCCAGTGTTATCAGCGTCTGCTTGCGGTAATCCAGCACCATATCATGATTCCGGTTGACAAAATCTGTCCGTCTGAATGTCAGGCTGCGTAATGGCGCGACGGCGCTGGGATCAAGCTGTTGGGACAGCGGGACACCCAGCTGGTAATTGAGTGCCAGCGTAAAACGGTTATCCCGGTGATCGTGTTTCCCCTGCCGGACATCTGCGCCCAATGTAACTAACGGTACTGGCGTGTATGTCAGCCCGGCCGTCAGGCTGTAGGGATTATGCTGACGTTTGCTGTTACCAAATAAATCCACTTGCTGCCCGTAGTATTGTTCAAACACCACCTGCCCGCCCCAGTGCGGCAACGCGGGTAACCCGCCTTCTACCCGGATATCCCAGCCATTGGCGGGACGTGCATCATAATCGCTGACTTGCCGGGACGTTTTCCAGCCGGATAAGCGCCGGTAAAGGTTGGCAGAGAATTTGAAGTTATCGCGCCACGCTTCTGCCCCGATGCTGTAGCGATGGTGTTGAGTCGGCCACTCGGTATCCCAGAACGCATTAACCCCCCAGAGCCAGTTATCAGCCAGATATCGGTATCCCATGCCAAGATGGGTGGTCGTCTGACCGTGCCCGGTTTTAACTCCCCACTGGCTGAATGCGGTGTAGGCCGATGGGGTATACCACGGCAGCACCCAATCCAGCGCGGCTTCTTTTAACGAAAAATAGTGATCAAAGGGGAGTGAGATCCGGGCATTGCCGAACTGGTTAAGCCAGGGGGTTAATGTGGCAATGACTGCCGATGACAGCTGCTGGGCAGCGATTGATTGTGCGGCTTCGTTGGGGGATTGCGATTGGTTAAGTTGTTGCCCTAATTGTGAGGTGATGTCAGCCAGCTTGTGGGCAGAAAGATTATCTTCGTTTTTGTCTGCTGACATGGCCTGACCGGGGAAACTGAGCAACAAACCCAATAGGCCGATAATCAGGGATTTCACATTATTGAGCAAAGAGAATTGAAGTTTTTGCAACACTGACTGTTACCCATTTCATTAATGATGAAAGCGGTAACATGCGGGAAAAACAGCGCATATACAGTGCTCAATTCTTTTTCCGACAGTGAAAATTAAAACAAATAAGGAATTCAAACGGTGAAAAACATGAGTAACCTATCAGGAAAAGGATCAAAATGCCTTTAACCTGAAAGTGAGTCCAATCCTGACAGTGGGATCTTGCCTGTTATTTGCGCTCAATGAGTCAAATTATCAGCCCGTTTCTTTTGCCATGTTGTGTTCCACAACATCAACCTTTAACCCCCGTGCGATATCCATTTTTCTGGCTACCAAAACAGCGGCTTCCAGTTCACTGCACTGATGTTCCCGCATCAACACCCGCCGCTCAGCCTTTTCTTCTTTTTCTGTCATGCCCAGCGCCAGATAAAGGCTCGGCGGCACTACCCGAAATAACGCCTCGATTTTTTTCGCCAGCACCACGCCTTCGGTATAACAACGGGGTAATTTACTGGCGGAGAGCAATACGGCTTTTTGCTCTTCTGTCAGTTTTTTAAAGCGGGCGATTTGTTCCACTTCATCCGGTGGCATGGTCAGACATAACCACCATTCGGCCATATTCAGCATCTTTTCGGCGGTGTCGGGATAATCCGCCAGGTTTTGGGTGGCGAGCCACAGCCAGGCACCGAGTTTACGCCACATCTTGACCACTTTAGTCATATACGGTGATAACAGCGGGTTGGTCGTGGTGATATGCCCTTCATCAATCACCAGTTGCAGTTCGCGATCCTGATATTGATCCCGTTCAGCCAGGTTATTGACTTTGTTAATCAGCGAGACCATCGCCAGTGCCATCTGGGCCGAGTAGTTCTCCCGCGCCAGTGTGCCCAAATCAATCAGGGTGACATCCACTTCCGGCCACGGCGTACCGGGGCGGTTAAACAGTTCACCCTCAAACCCCTGGGTAAACATTGACATAGCGCTGGCCATTTCATCCGCCCGTGCCCGTCGGTGGGCGGTGATGAACGGCTGGCCGTGTTCATCCTGCCGATGATTACGGGCGATGGCATACAGTGCATTCTGCAAGTCTGATGCCACCATCTGGCGGGACTCGTCAAAACTGGTCCGGGCGGCCATCATAATGGCTTCGCGAATTAATCCCCTATCAGAGCGGGTCAGGCGCTCTTCTTCCCTTTTCTCCCCACCGGTGATCATCAGTCGGGCGGCAATTTCCATTTCGCCCAGAATATCGCGCTGTTCATCTCTCTCCTCGTCCTGTTGTTCATCCGTATCCGGGAGATCGGCTTCATTAATGCGCAATTGCCCAGGACTCAGTTGCAGCAGCTGATGCGCATCGGCAAACAGCGCCAGACTCACCCCACAGCCCGGTCTGATGCCGATTTTATTGACTGTCAGCCCCAGACTTTCGTAGTAATCGGCCAGCAAACCAAAACTGTTGCCGGCTTCGACAATAAACAGGCGCGGCCGGTGTATTGCCATCAACTGGATTAACGAAGCGCACAGAGTAGCGGATTTTCCTGCTCCGGTCGGGCCAAACAACAACAAATGGGCATTCTGGGTGCGATCCTGTTTGTTCATCGGATCAAAGGTCAGCGGCGCCCCGCCCCGGTTAAAGAAACTGAATCCCGGATGGCCTGTCCCTGTCGAACGGCCTGTCACCGGCAATAACCCGGCCAGATGCTGCACCCAGGTCAGGCGGCTGTACCAGTATTTTTTGTCTTTCTGCGGGTTAAAGCACATCGGCAATGCCCGTAAATAAGCATTCAGCGGTGACGCACTGAATTCGGGCCGGACAGGCTGCAATCCTGCTGTCAGCAGAGTGGAGGATAACTGATGCACCCGATGATTCAGGTCAGCGACGTCCCGGCCGCGCACCAGAAAGGTCAGTGCGCTGCGGTACAGTTTATGCCGCCGCCCCAGCAGTGCTTTGACTTCCTGCACATCCTGCCGGACGCGCAGCGATTCGGTATTTTCTCCCACGGCATTTTTCGCCAGCCGGGTAAAGTCCTCTTCCAGCCTGTCCTGTGCCTGTGCCACAATGGTCAGGGAAACTACCGTCCCTGCCGGCATCATATCCATCAGGGTATTGATATTATCACCCCGTTTCACTTCGCCTGTCAGTGTTCCCGGTTCTGGTGGGCGACGCAGGCGCTCGACCGGCACCGCTTTATGCGGCAACCCGTCAAACCACCAGACGCCCGCTTCAGGATCAGACACCGGCGGGGTAAACCACAGGCTTTCGGCAAAATCATTATTGACCGGGAGATCGGACGGTGTGGGGGTTTCGTAACCCACGGTACGGTAAAAATCGGCTTTTGCCATCCCCCAGTCCGGCGCCGGATTAAAATAACGCAACAACCAGCTATGGATCTGCTCCCCATTTTGCCGATGGGCAACGACACCGGCAGCTGCCAGCGATGAGACCAGCCGTTCGCAGACCTGATTGAGTGCGACAACAGCCGATAAGGTTTGGTTGTCATAGCGGGATTTTCGCGTGGCCGGAAGCCACCGGTAAACCACCATACGGGTCTGGCGCTGCTGGCCCCGCCACGGCTGCCCGGTGATTAAGCTGTCCTGAAATATCCCCTCAGGCCGGGCAATGCTGTTCAGGTGATGCTCAGATTCTGCCAGAAAGGTGTCAGTAAACGGTGTTCCCTGTGCCCAGGGTTTCACATAGCCCCGCAAGGTGTTGAGATAGTCAACAGGATCATCTTCATCCTGACAAAAAAACTGCACCACCCACGGCGAAATATCGTCTTCTTCCAGACTGTCCTGGATCGCATCTTCCAGTTGATCCCGGATTTCAGTCAACCGCTCAGCAGGGCGGCCTTCGGTGGCGATGGGTTCAATTTGATAAACCGCCCCGACGGAAATCCCGTCATCCAATAACAGACATTGCTCTTTTTCCAGATATTCCACCCAGGGCAGGTAATCAATGATGGAAGGATTGGCATGGTAAATCGCGGTTTCATCCGCTTCACGCAGCCTGCCGGGGCGGTTCAGTGCCTTGGGGATGTTCATTACCCTGCCTCCGTGCGTTCACCCGGCAGAGCATACTGTACCTGCTGATAAAACGGGAATACCGTGCTGTAGCCCGGTATCGGCGTGTTTCCGGCAACCAGATGCGGATAGACGTACATCACCATATCGGGATTGGGTAAGCGGGGAAATTGCTGGCTGATTTCCTGCGCGGCTGAACGGCTGTAATGATAGGGTTCTTCCAGTTCCCTGAGTCGTTCGGATACAGTTAAAGCCCGCCGCAGTGTTTCCCTGGCCGATGCAGTCGCATGACCGGCCTTGTTCCCCTGCCACATCGCCAGCACCGTTTGCTCTCCGGCAGGAAGTAAGGTCTCTTTCGAGGTGGCACAGCCGGCCAGTAACCCCGCCAGACATACTATCCCATAATATTTTATTTTCCGCATACGGTGGCCTCCGGAGTACCAAGAGCAGTAAACGTGGCAAATTCCGGGTGTACCGCCAGCTCTGATAAGGTAAAAGGCAAAGGCACCCACTGTTCAGGCTCAATGCTGACTTTGCCTTCCACCACCGCCTGCCACTGGGTTTCCGTCAGGCGGAAGACGGTAAAATCACCGTCACCCAACGGCTGACATTCTCTGCCGGTTGAGAGATACAACCGGCACTCTTTTTTACGCACCGCACGCCAGTAAAGCTGTACCTGTGCGGGTTCAGCCCGCGACGTCACCGGCACTTGCAGGCAATACGGGGAACCCGCACTGAATATCCACTGAGAAGGGGTCTTTTCCATTAATCTAATGCTTCCTGATTGTCACGTTGGGCGGTCTCACGCACGCCGTAGCGCACCTTACGTCCTTTCGTTTCGTAATCAATCGCCAGGCGTTGTGTGATATGCACCACAACACGGGCACCGGGCGGGACATAAACTGCATCAAACGTCTGGCTGTAGCGCTGTCTGAGCCATTCGCTCAGGTCATTCATGCCACCTGACATCGCTTTGCCCAATACCGCCTGTCCGGCATTACCCGTTAACGCGGTCGTGATACCGCCAGTGCCGCTGGTCTGGGCGGTTCGCTGGCTTTCACTCAGGGCATCGCCAGCCGAATTCATGGCCGAGAGCGCAAACAGGGTCGGCAGATAGGTAGCGGCGTTGGATTTGCGTTCACCGCTGATACAGGGAATGCCGTTTTCATCGGACAGCCAGCCGATGCCGTCCGCACTGCCGTGGGTGTTTTGCCCTGCGCCCGGCAGGGTGCGTACCGTACCGTCCTGAAAAACAACCGTGATGGAATTAACCTGACCGCGCACGCAGGAGAGTGTCCAGTCACCACTGGCCGAGCCGGACACCACTGCCCCTTCCACCTCCGGCAGTTCAATGCCGTTGGCCGTCAGGTTGTCTTTGCCGATAAGGATTTTAAAAGGATAAGGGTCGGTCACCATGCCATTCACGGGGACACGGCCCAATAAAGCGGTCATGGCCTGACTGCCCACTAACGTGGCATTTTCAGGCAGGGTATAGACCGGCTTTTCATTTTCTTCCTTTGATAAGTTTTGAAGCGCTGGGCTTTGGGGTTTATTTTGCCCGGCGGCTGACTGTTCACTTAAAAATGAGGTCGGGAACTGCGCCGTGGCTTTCCCATTGCCGGGGATTTGCATGTCTGCCGGTTTTTCATCGGCCGGTGTTATCCAGATAAGTTCATTTTGCCCTGTGCCTGCATTGGCAGAATACGGAAGACTTCCCGACCCAATCGGTATCGGACTGTCCGGCGCAGACAGAGGCGCTGAATTCAGCCGTTCTGTCAGTAAATCAATCTGTGCCAGCAATCCCTGCTGTTCATCCTGTAATTCACGCCGGTGCTGTTCATCACCCTGCCGGATGGCTGCCACCGCCGCATCTATCTGACCGGCGACATCGTGACGCTGATTTTTTAACTGGTCATTTTCTTTCAGGATATCGGCATTCTGCTGACCTAATCGTTGCTGCTCTGCCCGCACTTTATTGAGCGTCCCCACCAGCGTACGCAGAGTATCTTCCGGTGTATCGCCGCCGACACCCAGCGCCTGTAGCTCCTCCGGTGACAACGTGGCCAGGACATTATTCTGGGGGGTGTTGGGTGCGGTACTGTCTGTTGAACTGCAACTTTTGATGCCGATAAACCCGCCGACCATCAGCACCGCCGGCACCAGAATTTTCACCAGACTGTTGGATTTAACCTGCATGACGGCCTCCCGGTTTCACCGCTATAGGCTCAGGGATAAAGGCATGATCCGGCTGTCCTCGGGTTACAAGATACAGCACTGTGGTATCTTCCGGTGTGCCTGTTTCTCCCAGCCAGCGATGCTGAAATGTTGCTGCGACAAATTGTCCCTGCAAGGCCCGTGGGTCGAGCGTAATGTTGCGTTTGGCCGTATTACGCAGTTTCAGGGCTACCACAGTGTAATTTTGCACGCCCCAGCCGGCCAGCGGGGAAACCGCAATCGGTTCTGAAGGATAGAGTGTCGTGATAGATTCGGGTAAATGCAGACTGACCGGGTGGATACCTGTAACCGGTTCGACGGTACGCAGCGGTGCATAGAGCTGCTGAGCGGCATAGCGGGTTAATACCACCGGCGCGGGAGCCGAAAATGCTGATTTTCTCTGATGCCGGGGTTCCTCTTTTGAGGCAGAACTTTTTTCACCCGGATAAAGAATGCGTACCGGCTCTGTTGGCCCCGTATTGGTGGCGGTAATATCCAGTAAGATAATTTCGCCGTTTTCACTGTCCTGCAATTGCAGACGGGTTGGCGAAAAGGCATGACTGGCTTTCAGGTAAACCGCGCCGCCTGCGCTCTGTACCCGCAATTTATCGCTGAGGGACGGCGGAAAACCAACACGCATATTTCTGTCCGCAAAAATAATCCGCTCCTGACCTATCTTGAGGGCAATGGATAACGGAATGCGTTCCCATTTCATCAGTTCATCAGCCTTTGCACCGAGGCTGAACCACAAGAGACTGAAAAGTCCCGCCAGAAAGCACAGATAACGAGACTGAGATATCACTGAAACACTCCCTTTTTCTCTTCCACAGGTTGTGGCATCGCTTCCAGTCGCTGTGGCATCCCGTCGTAACAATCCAGCGCCAGCCCGAAGGGGTTACGCTCCGCATCCCCCTCCCAGCGCACCACTTTCAGGGGATAGCGCACCAGTGCCCGTTTCACTGGCTCGGCGTGATAATATTCATCGGCCACCAAATCCAGCCGCACCACCCAGTTATTCCGGTTACGCACCGTCACACTTTTCGTCCCGTAACCCCGGCTGGGAATTTCATACACCACCCGCACCCGGTCGAGCAGTTCACCACTGTCGGCCCGGGTTCTGGCATCTTCCCGTAAAAAATCCTGACAGGCGGGGGTCAGATAAGGCGACAAAGCCGCAATTTTAGCCGGGTAGTCCTGTGCCCCGTTTTTCGGCCAGGCATTCAGTTGCTGGAAAAGATAAAAGGCAAAACTGTAGACACTCGGCGCAGGCACTTCCCACCACGGGCGGGTGCTGCCGCTGCGTAAGTCCGGCGGGTTATGGATGGTGAGATTGCGCGGTGACGCCATCCAGCCCGTGAGCGTGATCAGCAAGACCAGCACCAGCACCCCGCAAACGAGCCGCAGGGTCAGGATATGCTGGTCACGGTTTTTCAGCGCATGACGAAACCGGCTCATCACATGCTCCTGCTGCGATGCGCTTGCCTGCTGCGACGCAACGACCAGCCCTGAGCCGTAATAATCAATGCCGGATCACCGATGCCCAGCCGGCGTTTTTTCTCTTCCAGCTTCAGCCAGAGATAATTTTCCGGTTTGCCGCGCTTAAGCTGCGCGAGCCAGCGACCGCCAAAGCTCATCAATAACAAGGGCATAAACAGCATACCCGTCGGTATCGTGACCCAGCCGGCTAACGGGATAAAAGGAAGGCTCACCATCAACCCGAATGCCAGCCCCAGCAAAGCGGCCAGCCCCATTTCCGGTGTGGTGAATCCGCGGAATACGACCGGTTCGGCATTTAAGCGATCGGGTAAGAAAGGGATCGTCTGCATAAATTACACCTTAAAAGATAATACCGGCCGATTTCGCCAGCAGCCAAATCACCGCAACCAGCAGCACCACACCCACCACGATGATCGAGCCAAACTGTGTCCAGGTGGCTTTGCCGTCCCGCACTTCCGAAAAGGTTTCAACCGCCGCCGAGGCGACCTTAAAGAACGCCACTGCCGAAAGGATCAGCCCGCCAATCACAATGCCATCCTGGGCATAGCCTTTCACCTGTCCCAGTAATCCGCCTCCGCCGCCACTTTTTGGTGGTTCGATAGCCGGCAAATCGGCCCAGGCAAATTGACAGAAAAGACCGGACAGCAAAAGAAACGTGCTTATTCTGGTTATCAGATTCGTACTGATACGACGGCAAACGGTAAAAATTGGCTTCATGTTCAATCCATTCCTTTTTCATTATGTTCGTGGCATCAGCTGGCAAACATCCAGACAGCGACCACCAGTAAGATGGCGGTTCGCATAGCAAACTGGCTGATTGTCTGGTTACGCACTTTTTCATTCGCCCAGCCGTTCCAGACATCCACCGCGGCCCAGGCTGCCCAGAGAAACAGGGTGGCCAGGAAAAATCCGACGCAGACCAGATACAGAAAAGTGATATCAAAGTGCCCCGAGGCCACGGTAAAGGCAGTGCGTTGTGCCTCCGTCATTAGGAGCGTTCCTGACGGTAATGACCGGATAGCACGCCTGATCCCTGCTGCTGGGTACGGGAAGGGGTAAGATAGTGATCAATACCGGCTTTAATGGTGCTGAGATCCGCTCTGATACGAAGGTAATCAAAGTAATAGCGAGGGCGGGTTGGGGTGTCTGCCTGCTTTTCAGCGAGGCTTGCGCGCTCCAGTGCCATCTGCACCTGCTCAATCAGATTTTTTGCACTCGCCAGTTCGTCTTTCTCGGCAGTCTGCGCAAGCGGCATACACAACACAGTCAACCCCAGCAGACAGGCAGAACGGGACAGGGAAAAGCAACAGCGCATAAACACTCACCTCATCATGGATTTCAGGAGGCCGAGGATGCGGGGTTTTTTAGGTCTAATCAGCAATAAACTCTTTATGCTTTGGTGAAAATTAGCTAAATAGTCTGGCTAACTTATTCAGCCAAAACTTAATGATGAAGGAAAACACATGCTGCGGATTGATTTAAACGTCCCTGATAATGAATACGAAAAGGCACGGAAGCTGGGTGCACGCTGGGATGCCGCCGCCCAAATCTGGTATATTGACAACAGTGTTGACCCGACGCCGTTTATGAACTGGCTGCCGTTCTACAATGTGCATGCTGAATTCTGGTATCTCGCCCAGACCCGGACGACCTGCCCGCACTGTCATAAACACACCACCGTGACGGCGTTTATGCTGCCTGCCGGACACCAGCTACTGGAAGCGGATAACGGCGATGAGCCTGGCACGGAAGTTGACTACACAGAGCAGGACAGCCCGGCGTTTTTGTTTTATATCGCCGATATTCCTTCTATCGTACGTAACGTGCTGCCCGGTTTTCACCACCGCCTGCGCAAAGCCGTCAGCCAGCGACTGCGCCGGCAGCACTGGATAAACCACTGCGAACACTGTGACGTGCAGCAGGATGATACCGAACTGTTTGCCGAAATCAGTGGGGCGTTCTTTCCTGCTTCCAGAGAGCAAGCGGCAGCTATTCAGCTGCATCGTATCGATCAGCCGTTTGTGGGGTATTGTGAAGATATCTCGCATCATCACTACCATTTTGACCCGAAGCAGGATAACCGTATCTGTAAAGCGTGTGACTGGTTTGAGTGGATGACGCAGGTGGTGAATGCACCGTCAAAGTACCCGCATTAGCTTGAAAGACTGACGCGCCGCGGGGCGGCTTGTCTGCTGACGCTGGAATGCAAAACAAAAAATGTTTTGCATTCCAGCATCCAGCTTCTCTATTCTATTAGATTCTTTATGTGTACTTTCTAATGTAAGTGTTAACTTCATCAGCAAAAGGAACAAATGTACAACCCACCAAATATTTATCTCTTTGTTTATTCTTATGCTCTTTAAATATACCCACAGCCCTCAATGTAAAATCCCCTGTAATCTTATGTTCCATTATTTGGGCAATAACACTACCACTCATACCTCGCCAAGAGGGTAATGGTAAAGATTTTAAATTACTTCTTTCTTCAAATAGGATATTTTTATTTTTAGCTTTTTCATCAAGCCAAAAATATACATCTTCATTTTCTTTATTATATTTAAAACTATGAAATGTAATATTGCAATGGAATAATCCTTTGTGATTCCTGTCAATATGAAGATCATTTTTTGAAGCTGGATACCCCATTATTACAAAAGAAGAGGTTTTATTCATTAACGGTCTTTCATCAGAACTAAAAAAAAGCCAACTCTTTTGAAGGGCGAGCATTTCCTCAGAAAAATGGATTATCGCATAATCTTGTTCATCATTATAATTAACGTTTAATTTATGAAAAATATATTTATCTCCATTAATAGAAAAAAAAGGCAATGCGCTTTTAAGCAACTCATGCACTACATGCGCAGCTGTCACAATGCAAGGATGTTTTCCATCAAGAAGATATAAAAAACCGCTGCCAATAAGTGACGCACTCTTCATGCTGAATTCGTCTTTAGCAAAGAAAGAAACAAAAGATTTCTGCCATTTTTCAAATAACTGAGTCGTACCATTTTGCTCTATCCAGGATGTAACGTGTTCAGTGACTGGATAATATGGATAAAAATCATAAGAGGAAACCAACATATAATAAAAGCCTTATTGGAAATAATTAAATCATTTTCACATGAATAAAGACTAGACAATAAATGGATATTTGTGAAGAATGATTATTGAATCACCACTATGTGATTGCCCAGCACTAATTCATTCAAAGATATTTTTTAAACATTGAGACCGTTATCACGACCGCCATGCCCAGCACTATCGCCGCCGGCAACAATATCACGGTAGGATACACCACATCTGGCCACGATAAATACAGCACACAGGGAACCGTGCAGGCCGGTTTAATCCCCCGTTTGGCATGATGGTAAACAAAACTGGATTCATACCCTGCCCCGTAGCGCCGCAAATCCCGTCGTCCCAGCCCGTCAACCAGTGCAACTATCACCACCATCATAAATAAGGGGACGGATAACAGCAGAATGGCTATCCGGGTCAACGTCACCATCGTGATAAACACCGTGGCCAGCCAATACTCCCGCAAATGCTCCGATATACCCTGTAATACCGTATTGAATTCACGCATAAAATCATTGTGGCTATGGAACTGATATTGTGACTGTCCCTGAACCCAGCCCATAAAACCACTGTCCACAAACAGCCATTGATAGGCTTGCGCCAACCCTGCCGAAACGGTTTGTGAGGGTTCTGACAGCAACAGGCTTCGGGTAAATTCTGAGGAGAGATAGTTAAGCTCTGTCTTCATCATGTTCTGACTGTGAGCGGCACCCTGTTCCGGCCAGAAAAAAGCCATACCGAGATATTCCAGTAACAGGCTGAATAGCCAGGACATCACCATAAACCCAATGAGTTGCCATGGCCATTCCCATAACAGACGATAAAACAGGCCATGTTTACGAGGCGGTTGGGAAGACGGGCGGGACTGGTTTTCTGACTGTGCCATGACCGGAAACTATCCCTTCTCTTCCCACCAGTTTTCACTGGTGCGGTAGTGCCGGCGCATCTGCTCGGCAATGTTCTGCAAACTGGCTGGCATCAGGGCATCATCCTCATCCCCCGTTGGCAAAGGCATGCGGATTTTCCACAGCTGTCCGCCTTCCAGTAACGCGAACGCCTGCCCTTTCGGCAGGTTAATCATTTCCGCCGGTGTGATCAGTGGTGTTTTCACCGTGCCGACCCTGTCCTGTGTGGAAGAGGTAAAATCCTGTCCCTGTTCAACATCGGCAATATCTGAATGCCCCGATACCAGCGTCTTGCTGTAGATTTCCACTTCCGGCAGCTGGCTGGTGAGGAGTTCTGCCGTCCGGTTATCCCGTACCCGCAGCATAATCAGGGTGTTAAAGTTACCTATCACCTGCGCCGTTTTGGCCGGGCTGCCGATACGGGCTTCGATATCAGAAGAGGTTTGGGTATACGCCGTAACCTGCATCCCCGCGCCGCCACCTTTGTTGATCAGCGGAATAAATTCATCACCCATCAGTTCATTGAATTCATCGCAATGCAGGTTGATTGCCAGTTTGCCATCATAACGTACCGGTAATCCGGCGTTCATGCCATATTTGTAAATCTGCCCGGCGACACTGACCAAATCTGCAAACATGCTGTTGCCCACCGCCGAAGCCACATCGCTGTCAGACAGTGCATCCAGCCCGATATAGACAATCCCGTTTTTGCGGATCACCTGCTCCCAGTCAAAGATGGGCCGCATATCCGTCATATTGAGGTAATCCGGCGATAACAGTTCCGCAATTTTGCCGGTGGTCAGTTTTTCCAGCAGCGGCAATAAAGACGCCACAATTTTATCAAAATAAGTACGGTCATAACGCACGGCAGAACGTAATCCGTCCAGAATGGGGTCATAGAGTTGTTTGCCCGCCTCAGAATTCAGCGTCATTTCCATCGCCCAGAGCCGGAGGGCATCGGGTTGCCCCTGCATATTGCGCGGAATGTCTTTTTCTTTCAGTTTGCTGAGGGAATGATTGATTTGCACCAGCAGATCCGGCTGTCTTTCCTCCATCATTCGGGTGGCATAGCGCTGATACAGTTCGCTGATATTATTGACGTAGCGGGTGATAAGCTGGTAATCCGGCCGGTGCCCCAGAGCCACCAGAGCACGGGCAACAATATTGACAAACCGCCAGGCAAATTCACGGAACGCGGCGCTGTTGCCTTCGCCGCTGAGCTGCCCCGCCAGACGGGAAGCGACTTCGGACACCCGACCAAACCGCCCGACAGCGTTATAACGCGCCGAAATCTCCGGCCAGCCCAGATGAAAGAGGGAGAGTTCATTGCCGCGACCCGCGCGGTGCGCTTCTGCCCAGATGCGCCTTAACAGATCAGCGTCGCCTTTGGGATCAAAGACGATCACCACTTCACCGCGCCGGATATCCTGCGTGATAAGCAGTTCAGCCAGCCGGGTTTTCCCCACCCGTGTGGTACCCATCACCAGCGTATGCCCGACCCGCTCGCGCAGATCCATAAAAACATCGGCCTCCTGTGGCTCAATACCGTGGATAGCAGGATTGCCACCCACAGGCGGCAGCGGGCGTACCGGATTAAATGGCGAGTCTTTGCGTAATAGCGCAGATAATGTCGGCCAACGGTATTCAGTTCGGCGCTCCAGTGCGCGGGCAAACTGATAGAGCCGGGCAGGTTGCACAAATCGTTCCACTTCCGGTCGGCGGGTATCCTGCAAACGCTGGGTATGCTTCTGTTGCCAGCGAAATCCCCTACCCAAAAACAACTGCCGGTGACTGACAGGAATGTGCTTTGTACTCATCAGATAACGCGGCAGACGGCGCAGGTTTTTGCGATAACGGATGACCTGAATACCCTGCCATGTGCGTATCATCGCTAATACAGTAAAACCACCGGCCATCACATAGCTGACGGAAGGTGCCAGTGCGATGGCCCAGGGTGCCCGGATACAGACAAACGCGGCAACGGCGGAGACCAGCGCCGTATTCAGCTCGACGGCCGGGCGCAGCAGGGCTTCAACCACATAACGGCGGCTCATGGTGACAACTGTTGGGAAAGTTGAGTTTCCGTGATCAACACCGGATAATGTTGCAGTTGCAATCGACGAGCCAGCTCGGTGCCGGAAGCAGGCGATAACAATAAATCCGGCGCTGATGCCCGCAGTGACTGCAAACCCGCCATTTCCCTGACATTGACGACCAGGCCCACAGCATGCAGTTTCGTCAATGTGGCCGCATTCTGGCTTAACCACTGGCGTGAATCGGGATCATCCCCAATCAGAAACAGGGCGCCAATTCCCGGCAGTTGCAGTGGTCTGCTGGCGACTTTTCCCGGCGTCAGTTCCGGTGTTTTGACAGGTAACATCGCAGCTTCACCTGCCATTTCGGGTGAGGAATTCTGCACCGATGACACAGGCTCATCGCTTTGCTCAGCATTAATACTTTCATAAAAGGGTGAAGCATCTTTACCGCCTAAATCCGCAATCACATTCAGTTCAGCATGGCAGGCACTTATCCATAACAGGCCGATAACGGGAAATACGCTCAGCCGTTTCATTATCATGACGTGATATGCCATCCCTGCTCTCCCTGCTGCAATAAGACCGGCATGACGCCCTGCCCAAACTGGAACCAATACCCTGCATCATGATTCAGGGTGACTTGCCGGTTGCGCACCCGTTCAACGGGGATGCGGTGTTTTTTGGCCCACTGCCGTAGTGTGTCGTCATTGCCCTTGCTGTCGACCAGATAGATGTCAACTGGTTGCATCAATGCCAGAACTTCCGCTAAGCGGGCATCACACGGCGGGCAATCGTTGATTTTGACAAACAACGCCAGACGCCCCTTTGCCTCACCGGATTTCTCCATATTGACTGGCAACATATTCGGAAATAATCGCTGCCAGGCTGCATCCACTTCCCGCTGAAAACGCAGTTCTTTTTCAGTGCGGGCAAATTCCGCTTTGACCCACTGCTCAGCATAACGGCGGCGTTCGGCATCATTTTCGGCTTCAATACCCAATGCTGTCAGCGGATCGAGTCCCGGCGACTGGATACCTCTTGGCCCTTCCATAATATGCTGATAACGCTGGTATTCATCCGTATTCAATCCCCATTGCTCAGCCTGTGTTTTCAACGTTTGCTTCTGGCTTTCCACAACATGCGTTTGCTGCGAGGTTAAAGGTGCCAGTGTTTCTGCCCATGCCGGACTGCTGAGCACTATCCACGCCATCAGACCAATTCGGTTCAGTTTCATAAACGCCCTTCCAGCTGAGCTTGCGGGAGCTGATAACCCGGTCGCAAATGGTGACAAACCACACGCTGTACTTCATCCACCTCCAGTTGCCAGGCCGGGCCTGCCATAAACTGCAACGCTGTGCGCAGCCGGACAGAACCTGACTGAGTGTGTACCGACGGCAGCGGCTGGCGATATAAAATATCATTGGTTTTTTCAGCGGCGCATAACGAATAGCCCGATTGACGCAGCACATAACGCAGAGCATCGGCCACGGTGGGATTCTGAGAAGCAGGAATATGCACATCAATCAATTGGGAAAGGAGGTCACGCTGTACCTCTGTCGGATCGGTGCTGACCAGCAGATAACGGCCGTGACGGACGACTTCCGATGTTTGTTGATAAATATCGGGTGAGACGGGCTGAAGATTGCGCGTGAGCTGCGTTGCTGAAATGGTTTTTTCGGGGATACATTGAGATGGCGGTTTATTTGACGGGGTATGACAACCCGTCAGGATTGTGACCAGTACACCCATTAATACGGTTATTCTCATTCCTGTTATTCCTGCCCGACAATAAAATGCCCTTGACTGTGCAGGAAATAACAGGATTTATTCAATCAACAACTGAAACTGCCTTTTAGGAAATAAAAACGTTATCGCTTATTGCTCTGAAGATTCTGCTGAAACCGCTTTGCGCACGGTACGCTCAATCAACTGACCATATTGGTCAAAATAACGGCTCGGCCAAATTTCAGAGGGATGAACGTCGAGGTAATTTGCAATGATCCATTCCCCTTTTGGCCAGGCGCGGGACAGGGTGTTGGCGAGAGTTGAAGAGCTTAATCCGGCTTCGCGGGAGACGGCGGCGAGTGTTGTACCACGTTTGCGTAATGCACAAATAATTTCGGCTGGGTGCCAGTCTTTCTGAGTGTGAGTCATAGTCATACCTGCTTCCCCTTCTTTTGATTATTGGTGGTAGTTCAGACAGGGTTAGCAATACCGGAGGTCAATCGATCCGGCGAGGCCGAAGCCTCCCCTGCCTGAACCACCATTGAAAGAATGATAGCAGGCACACTGGTAGAAACTACCTACCAGTGGATTGACCTTTCAGGGTTGCTAATCCCCGACTATCGGATTTTGCCGATAGCTTTTCTACTTTAACGAATTATGTTATCTAATTCAATAATCGAACGTGTAAGTTTAACAAGTAAATTAGGTATAAAAACCAATCAACCCACAAAAATAACATTAAATATCAATAAGATAATCTTTCCATATTGTCCTGATATTCAATATGAAGAAGAATAAAATATCTATTAATGGTTCTTGAAGATACTCCAAACCCGGATCAAAAAAAGCTCCTAAAGGAGCTTTTTTTGAAAAATATTCTTCACACTCCGACCATCAATAAAAATGAGTAGGGGCGGGTGCTTACACAAATAGAGTTTCCTCTGGTCGAAGATTATATAACATTCAATAAAATACGTCAACGCATGCACTTGTGCCGTATAAATCCAAATAAAACAACAGTACACTACACCTATTCATAAAAAATGGACAACATAGCAACGCAATGACTATTGAAGCAATCACTAAATCGCTCTCCGCCTCTAGATTTGCTACCTATCAGTTACCAATCCTTGGTGGGGCATCTCCTGAACAGTGCTTAGGTATTTATCTGTGGAACAAACAACTGGCCAGTGTGTTCTTACCTGCATTACAAATCATTGAAATTTCATTACGCAATGCCATCTATCAATCCTATATTCAATATGAAGAAGAACACATTGAACGCCAGTTTGCCAGCCATGTTTGGGAAGAGAAAAAATCCCAGATAGATCGCCGTTGGTTCGTGACTGCATTCACACAACAAAATAATCCTACCGCTTATAAAGGTATTCAAACGGCTATAAATCAACTCAATAAAGAAAAAAAACCTCACACACCTGAGAATATTATTGCCAAACTTACCTTTGGTTTCTGGGTTTCTATGGTCAGAAATGATTTTGATATCCAGAAGAACACGTATTTGGTACTGTGGCCACGTTTACGAGGTTTGGTTTTCCCGAATGCACTGAATACCCAGACAGAACGCCCATTATCCATTAATAGCATCGGTAACGAATTAAAAGAAATTAATAAAATTCGTAACCGACTTTCTCACCATGAACCACTATGGCGTGATCAGAAAGCATACCAGATTGAAGATATCATCAACAAAGTCATTGAGCACTATGAACGCTGTTTAAAAGTGATTTATTGGATAAATCCCTCTAATCTAAAACTACTGGATATCATCGAAAACAATCAGAAAATGGCAAAATTATGCAATATCCATTCGCTCTGGAAAAATAAACAGCTTCCCGGAGGAATACAGTCACTACCGATTAATACAGAATGGGGAAAGCGCATATTTTTAGATACATCTCATATAGGAGAGGTCATTCATGTTTCTGATAATCATATTTTAATAAAAAGCAAAAAAGATAAGGCCATATTTTTTGGAAACAAAGAAGAACTTCATGGTGATATAGGAGTATATCAAGAACATGATTTAGTAAAATATTATCCGGAATCAAGCACTGTACACTATCCAAATGCAAAAAAAATCATCAAGGTGTAAATTGCACTTCAAAGGTTGATAAATTCGGCAGCGATTTCGAAAGGAGCCAAACCTATAACTATGCGGCCTTCCGCTCTTGTTAAATAAATGTAAATCTTCGCTAAATAAAAGAAATAAACATTCATCATATTGATATATCGAAAAATAACTTATGAGTTAGTTAAAAAAATCAAAAAATATCACATAAACTTCATCCATATAGCTATAGCGAAAATTAATTACTTAATGACAAAAATAGGCCCTGTTTTAACAGGGCAATACGTTAATGATGAAAACACCACTCAGAACGGGATCTCCGAATCCCAGTCGGTTTTATCTTCTTCCGGTAAAACTGAAACCTGTATCGGCTGCGTATTTTTTCTTTCCTTATTAGCAGGTTGAGATGGTGGTTGCTTCTGTGCCGGTTTATGTTCCGCCTGCTGAGGTGCCGCACGCTTCGAATCCCCACGACTTCCCAGCATCTGCATCGACCCATTCACATTCACCACCACTTCCGTTGAATAGCGATCCTGACCCTGATTATCCTGCCACTTACGAGTTTTAAGCTGGCCTTCAATATACACCTGAGCCCCTTTCTGCAAATATTCCTCGGCAATTTCTGCTAACTTGTCGAAGATCACCACCCGGTGCCATTCGGTTTTTTCCCGCAATTCGCCGGTTTGTTTATCCTTCCAGTTTTCTGACGTAGCCAGTGAAAGTGTTGCCACAGTACTCCCTGTCGGCAGGTAACGGATTTCCGGGTCCTGTCCCAGATAACCCACTAAAATCACTTTGTTAATCCCGCGTGAAGACATATCCATTTCCTTATCGGTTAAACTGACTGACGTTGTGTCCATTGTCCCTGTTTCAGGGCAAATTCCGCCTGCTCACGCCGGGCAAAATACTCCACGGATTCACGGGAGCAGGGAATACCTTCATCTATCGTGCCGATATAAAACCCCGCACGGCGGCGTAAAACGGTTAACGGTAATTGTTTATGGCAATATTGCAGGGCCAGAACCCCAATCAGTGCGACATTCATCACGGTATCCTGTTGTCTTTGATAATAAAGGGACTGCCCTGAAAGCTCAGGGCAGGTCAGAGGAATAACAAAGAAATATCAGAAAGAGTTCTCTGCATATTCTTTTTGCGTGATGCCGTTCTGAGGTGGCATCGAGTCGGATTGTTCGGCCTGATACACTTTCTCCTGACCGATTTTAATCCAGTCGACTTTAATCAGACGGGCTTTCAGGCTGACGCGCTGTTCACCGGCATGGTCTCCGCGTTTCAGGGTAAAGATATCGGTCGAGGGATTGCTTAAGGTAAAGCCCAGCAACACTTTTTTATCCTCATCTACCGCTTTCTGGCAACGGCCGACCAGACTGGTCGCTTCCTTGCCGACCACGGTGATATCAAAACGCACATAAACCGGGTTATCACTTGGCCCGTTCAGCGCATTGATCACACAGCTCAGGAACGTCCCGCTGGCAGTGCTGACATGGCGGATGTTATTCAGATAGCCCAGTCCTTTAATATTCAGGTTGAAATAGTCATTTTTGGTTAAGGCTGTGGTGTTCTCAGACATACGATGTTCTCCATGGAGGTAACAAAATAAGGGATAACGGAGAAAATCCGGTTCCCTGACGGGAATGATTTTTCCCGCCGGGTGTCAGACATATAAGTTGCTGACGTGCTGATAAAGAATAAAAACCTTCACTGCCATTGAATTGAACTGACAATATCTGCTTTCAAAGGTGGGCAGATGTACCGCAATCATGCGCTCCCTTTCAGGCTACGGGAGTTTTCGACTAAAACAGCATGATTTTTAAAGCACCAGTCCGTGCGGTCAATCCTTAATCCCATTTTCAGTCCGGCGAATTTCCCCGCCGGGTTTTTCGGGAGCCGGTTACCGCGTTAGCGTTCAGCATCCCTTTGCATTCCGGATAGCGGGTGCAGCCCCAGAACGGGGTTGTTTTTCCCGCCCGTTTTTGCATCGGGCCGCCACAGCACGGGCACGCCGGGGTTTTCGGCAGGGTAAACCGGATCGGCTGTGTTTTGCCCTTTTCCACTAAATGCGCCAGCCACTGTGCCTGTTTCTGCATAAAGCCATCCAGTGTGGCCCGGCCCTGGGCAATGTCGTCCAGTGACTGTTCCCAGAGTGCGGTCATACCCGGATGAGTCAGGACATCCGGCAGCCCCGCGATCAATTCCTGCGCCAGTTGTGTTGCATGCAGGTTTTTCTTTTTTCGTACCAACAACTGACGTTTAAACAGGGCTTCAATGATGCCCGCCCGGGTCGCCTCCGTGCCCAGCCCGCTACTCTCCCGCAGCACTTTTTTCAGCTGTGGATCGTGAATAAACGCCGCCGCATTTTTCATGGCAGCAATCAGCGTGCCTTCGGTAAAAGGCGCCGGCGGCCGGGTTTGCCGGGGCTGCATTTCTACCCCGCTCACCTGACAGGTTTCCTCTTTTTTCAGTTCAGGCAGGACGGCATTTTCGTCCGGTTTTTCTTCTTGTTTTTCTTCCTGTTCACGCGCAAATAACGCCTTCCAGCCCGTGGCCACACTCACCCGCCCTTTCGCCTGGAATACTTGCTCGCCGATATTCAAGGTCACCTCGGTCACATCCGTTTCCTGAGCAGGCAGAAACTGCGCCAGATAATAGTGGCGGATCAACTGATAGACCTTTAATTCATCCGCCGTCAGTTTCGTCATATCAAAGGCGTGTCGGGTCGGAATAATGGCATGGTGTGCCGTGATCTGGCTGTCATTCCAGACACGGGAAAAAGCGCTGGCATCCAGCTGGCTGATAATGGCACTCATCGCCGGGTCGGTGCGGGTCAGTGCAGTGAACACGGCCGGAATATCTTCCCGCATTGAAACAGGCAGATAACCGCAATCCGTGCGCGGATAAGTGATCGCTTTATGAGTTTCATACAACGACTGGGCAATCGTCAGCACCTGACCGGCCCCCATTCCCCACTGACGGGAAGCCACCTGCTGGAGTGTCCCCAAATCAAAACAAAGCGGCGGCGGGGTTTTCTCCCGTTTTCGGGTGAGTTCCGTCACCACAGCATTTTGTGTCTGTTGGCAGGCTTTAACCACACTATGTGCGATATCCTCCCGAATACAGCGTTTTTCTTCATCACACTCATCGGGGGCGGGCAGCCACTTGGCCCGAAAAGCCACATTATCTTTTTGCAATGTGGCCATCACTTGCCAGAAAGGCTTGGGTTCAAACCGGGCGATCACGTTGTCGCGGTTCACGACCAGCGCCAGTGTCGGCGTCTGTACCCGCCCGATGGACAGCACCTCACCAAATCCCTGTGCCTGCGCTTTCAGGGTATACAGGCGGGTCAGATTGATCCCCATCAGCCAGTCAGCCCGTGCCCGCCCCAGTCCGGCCTGCCAGAGCGGCTCAGTTTGCTCCCCCGGTAATAACGCGGCCAATGCCTGCCGGATACTGGTTTCATCCAGAGCGGACAGCCACAGCCGCCTGACGGGACTGGTGAAACCGCAGTATTCCAGCAGTTCACGGGCAATCACTTCCCCTTCACGGTCAGCATCGGTGGCGATAATCACTTCGTCCGCCTGTTTCAGTAACTGTCTGATCACCGCAAACTGATCAGCGGTCTCTTTCTTCACCGTCCATTGCCATTGCGCCGGCAGCACCGGCAGAGGCTCCATCCGCCACGGCGGGCCGAAGTGTTCGCCATAGTGCTCCGGGGCGGCCATTTCCAGTAAATGCCCGATAGCCCACGTCACGGTCACGTTCTGGCTCAAAAGACATCCCTGCCCACGCTGCTTCACCCCCAGCACGCGGGCGATATCCCGGGCCTGAGAGGGCTTTTCACACAAATAAAGCTGCATATCACCCCCTGCCCGCATCCTGAACAACAGCACGCCGGCTCGGTGAAAAACCGGAACGCAACCGGCCCGACAAAATATCGGGATCCGGCTCGCCCAGCCATTTAATGGCTTCAAGGCCGGCCGGTGTTTTTTCCTCAATATCCGCACGGGTCACCTTCAGAGGGCGATAAGAACGCACCAGACCATAAATCTGGCGGATCACCCGGCTGCCGTTATGCAGCAACGCATCCCGCTCTGAACGAGAAATAAAACCGTAATGAAACGCCTGAAAGGTTTTCATTGCCAGCTGGTCGAAACCGACCAGCAGCCAGACACAGCGGTAACCCAGCGGGGAATGACTGTAGACGCCAATATTCAGCGGTTCGACGGAAGAGACGGAGGATAACGTAATCTGCGCCGGCAGGGCATTCAGGATCTCCTGCAAGGTGGCAATATTCTGCTGAAGACTGGCCGATGCCGTGACCAATGCCTGTTCCAGTTTAATCAGCCAGCTGTCGGCATACGGGTTATCGGCTGCTGCATCTACACTGATGGTGCCGGCGCGTTTAATCACCTGCGGCATGCCGATAATGTCCGGATATTGACGACGGCCGGTGATGTCTTCTTTTTTACGTCCTTCCCAGAGGCGGATCGCGTAGTGGGTGTGCAGTTCAATGGTTAATGCAGATTTCAGTGCGCCAGCACGACGGGGTGTTGGCGGTGCGGTTTTTTCGTCAGGCTCAGACATAAAGAGCAACTCCTGTTTGGGCAACTTATGTCTGTAGAACTATCAGAGGAAAAGCGGGGTTCACTCAACCCATAACCAGTTATCGGAAAAAGGAAAAATAATCCATGCCATTCATTGTCAGAAAAGCGGTTTTCAGACGGTGTTGGCAACAACGGTTTGTTTTTTGAACTTTGTTGGCACTGCCAACAAAGTCTCTTTTTTATACAAAAAGAGACGATCATGCGGACTAAATAGCTATTGTATCTGTAATGCAATATTCGAAGCAGAATAGCTCCTTTTAATAGGATCTTAACCGAGAAAATAAACAAATGGCACAGTGAAAAAAATAAAACCCAACACCCCTTTCTGGTACTTCAGGCTAATTGTTTCACCTAGCCCTTTTTCCGCACAAATATCAACTAAACGCAATAAAGCCCAATATCCAACCAAGGTAACAACCACAACGATAATTTCAATACTGATTTTTGATTCCTGATATACCAAAGCGGTGACTAAGAGGCCGAGAAATATGGCTATACCAATTGAAGAGAGTGATCTGCCAAATGTTGTTAACTTATAAATAATATTTTTATAAAGAAAATTATTTATCTTTTTCTTTGGTGTGTGTTTTCCATAAAAGAATAGAACAAATGCAGCAAACATCATGCTAATAACAGTAAGTAACGGAATAGTTCGTGGGGTATGATGCTCCATAAGAAGGTTTACCATTTCTTTTGAAAATTCCCCACCACTAACTCCCGCCAGAAGAGAGAGAAAAACGCTAATTATGAAAAAAATAAGTGTTTTTGACCTAAACTCTTTAATTTTTTCTAACATATGACTTACCAAATTAGAGGATTAATGTTATTTCCTGATGCTGACGAAGAAATATGTTTATCTCACTCTTCTGATTGCAATATTTCATTTTAGTTCAGTATCGGGATACCCGGCACTGTGTATTTTTTGAACTTTGTTGGCACTGCCAACAAAGTATGTTTTTTATACAGTATTAGCCTTGATGGACTTTTCCCGGATTCAATGAGCAATCCACTCATTCCCCATACTATTCACATGAACCTGAAAAACAGGCAATA
>NZ_VCDP01000087.1:0-9673 GCF_033949345.1 Xenorhabdus littoralis | reverse complement strand
GGTATCGCCCACCACTTCATCTTAAAGCCTACTTATCGGTAGCCTCTTTTTTATCCAGATGCTTTATCTAATCACACTCTTTCCATAGCATTGCTAATCAACTGGTTTTTTTCGTTTTTAATCCATAACTCTTGAATTTTTCCAGAATCCGCTGCATTTCTGCCGGAGAAAGTACAGGAACATTTTTTGTGATCGGAAGTACTTTCAAATAAAGTTGTGCCAGTATTTCAATCTCATTTGCCAGCCACAACGCCTTTTCCAGATTAACTTCCACCGTAATCATGCCATGATGCTGCATTAATAACGCCTTACTGTGTTTGATCCCATCTTTTACACTGTCAGCTAATTCCGACGTTCCAAACGTTGCATAAGGGATGCAGGGAACATGATCAGTTCCCGTCACCGCTATCATGTAGTGAATAGCGGGAATCGCATGATTGAGAATTGAAACTGCCGTCGCGTTAACGGCATGGTTATGGACAACAGCATGGAGCTCAGGGCGGGCTTGATAACAGGATAGGTGAAAAAGCCATTCGCTCGAAGGCACTTTATCAGCGTCATACTGACCTTCATTACTGACATACACGATTTGCTCAGGTGTCAGTTTTTCATAAGGTACGCCACTGGGTGTAATCAAAAAACCATCCTGATAGCGAGCGCTGATATTGCCCGACGTTCCTTGATTCAACCCAAGTGCATTCATTTTGAGACACGTATCGATGATCTCTTGAGCGATTTTTTCTCTGTTCATGATGTTCACCTTGAATGGTAATTACGCTTGCTGTTCGCACAAATCGGGAAAAAGCATTCGTAATCCTTCCGCGCTGGCATCACAAACTCCGCGCTCCGTAATCAGTCCGGTAATAAATTCAGCAGGCGTGACATCAAAGGCATAATTTCCACAGGCTGTTCCTTGTGGTGCTGTATTGACCCAACTGTACGTACCTTCAGGCGTGATCCCATACACATGAGATTGTTCTTCCCCTGAGCGTTGCTCAATGGGGATCTCTTTTACGCCGTCCCACACTGTAAAATCCAGCGTTGGTGATGGAAGGGCGACATAAAAAGGTATCTGATTTGCTTTGGCAGCCAATGCCTTAAGGTAAGTACCGATTTTATTACACACATCGCCCCGGGCGGTTGTCCGGTCAGTGCCGACAATACAGAGATCAACCTTGCCATGCTGCATCAAATGACCGCCTGCATTATCAGCGATCAATGTGTGTGGCACACCATGTGAACCTAATTCAAAAGCTGTTAATCCGCCTTGATTGCGTGGTCGGGTTTCATCAACCCAGACATGCACTTTAATTCCTGCATCGTGTGCCATATAAATAGGAGCTAGTGCCGTTCCCCAGTCTACCGTTGCGAGCCAGCCCGCATTGCAGTGAGTCAGAATGTTTATTGTTTCATCTGCGGGTTTGGTTTCTGCGATACACTGTATAATCTTGAGACCGTGTTCACCAATTTTGCGACATAGCTCCACATCTTCATCTGCAATTTCATTGGCAATACGATAAGCGGCTATTTTACGTAACGAAGGTTCGATATTTTCCAACGTTCGATATGATCGATCCAATGCCCATTTTAAATTAATGGCTGTGGGACGAGTTTTAATCAAAATATCGTATGCCTGTTGCAGATTATCATCACTGCTTTCCTGATGCATTGCCAGAGCCATACCATACGCAGCGACGGCACCAATTAAAGGCGCACCCCGAACCCACATCTCTTTGATGGCTGTAGCTGCATCCTGCATAGTACGCAGCTGAATAGTCTGAACCTCGAAAGGGAGTTTAGTCTGATCGAAAATCTCGACAGTCTCTCCATCCTCCGCAAGCCAAACAGAGCGGTAATGAGTGCCATTAATTTTCATATTTTCCTCTTAACACTGTGCGATATAGCGCTTGATGAGAGTGAAATTAGGATATTTCTCCCGATTTACAATCAACTCTCGCGCTAATTTCAGCGCACTTTTTTCACAAAGAGCACGCTGATTTTGATCTTCGACCAGTTTAAAATCGGCAACACCGGCAAATCCAATAATGCGTCGATTGATTTCGAAACCAGCATAAGCGAGAGTGTCTTTAAATAAGGTGGATAAAAAGTCTTCTTGTGCTGTTTTCAAGAATGAGGCATCGAACGTACCTTGCTGATAAAGCATGGTGGGATAAGCATCTCCTATCTGTTTCTCATCCCATAACTGACGGAAATGACGCTCAAATACTGTCCACGTTGTCTCTACTTGTTCCAATAGCCAGACTTGATAATTGGCACATTGTGTTGTAGTTTCCCGCAGGGCGGGCTGGGCGAAATAAGCCATCAATAAATTGCCGATATAGTTGCCGATATCAAACCCCATTGGCCCCATAAAACTAAATTCTGGATCAATGACTTTGGTGGATTTCGGTGTCACCATAATAGAGCCTGAATGGAGATCACCATGTAGCAACGCTTGGGCTTGCGTCATAAACTGATACTTATACTGCATAGCCGTCTGAATGAGTGCCCGATCGTGCCAAATTGAGTCAATCTCATCGTCGAGTTGGGGAGACGTCCAGTTATTTCGTTCCGCATTAAAATAGGGTTCTGTGAAAATGAGGTCTTCGGTGATTTTGCATAGCTCATGATTATTGGCAAAACGGGCAACCAGTCCTTTCTTTTCCTCGCTGGTCATTCCAATATCTGAGGTATGGAATAATGTATTGGCGAGAAAAATGCCAATATCTTCGGCAAGATGAGAAAATTTTTCCCCGGCAATAAGTTGCTTGCGTAGGATGATATGCTGGGACAAATACTCCATAGCAAATAGAGCCATTTCCTCATCATAAAAATAGACATCGGGAACATACTCTCCGACAATTTTATTCTCTTCAATCAAGGCATGATACTCAAAATGAGAGCGGGCAAGAGAAAGCTGCCATGACTCACCCGCAGCCCTGACATAAGGTAATGCTTGCTTTACAACAATCGTCTTTTCTTTTCCAGAAACAATAAACACTAAGTTGAAATTTCCATCACCGACTTCCTGTATTTGCCAAGTTTCAGGAGAGCCACCCAGCGAAATTGTTGTGGGTAAATTTTTAGCGAGATAGCGGGGTAAAGATTCACAAGTTTGTGGGATATACCCGATAGGGACATGAGCAGACATTCTTTTTCATCCTGATAATTTCATGAAGGAAGGTTCATAAATTGCACAGCGATAACTTATTCTGCTGTAATGATTTTTTACAATTGTTAACTATATGTGTGCAAAAGTAAGGTGTCTGTGATGAGACTAGCAGATCTTATGCTGTATATGGCTGGTAAAGATAAGCGCCATTGCCTGTATTTCTGATGCAGATCAGCAGAAATTATAAAAACCAGCAATGGCGACATTTTGTCAGATTATTAATTAACCTGTTTTTATTGGATTACCTGACAGATTATGGAACATCAGTCAGATTTGCGGTTTTGGTAGGGGAGGAAGGCCATAAGCCGCCCTGGCACGATCACAACTTTCATTGTAATTATCTGTTTCCCATGCTTGTGGGAACTCTCTACAAGGAGAGGGCCTACTATCATAAATTGAGCAGGAAACGGACTGACCAATCTCTCCGCATAAATTGATACATCTAGGAGCAGATTTATTGGTGCCTTTCATACAACGCATGAAATCATTTAATTTCTCCGTCATAGAGACAGGAACTGTTCCTCCACCATCTTCGGCTTCTGCCCAGTAAAATGAAACACGGAAATATGCACAACAAGCACCACAATTTATACAAGGATTATCTTGTAATTGAGTTTGAGAAATTAACGTTTGACTCATACCAGATGCCACTATCTGATGTTTAAGACATACAATCAGGTAATATACCTTATCCTCAAAAGCCTATCTTTGATTGAAAACAGGGACCTTTTAAAAAGAGATTATGTTGCTAAACTCTAATATTATTCAAGGTAAATTTATTTTGTTTGGATGTTGCTGAAATAACAGAAGTATTATTTTTTCTTCTTTAATTAAAGAATAAATTTATTTATTTCATGGGTGAACTATAATTAAAGTTATTATGTGTGATGATTATTTTATAATGCAGGAAAAATAGTAATTTCCCTGCATTATACGTGTTATTTTTTTTGAGCCATTACGGAATTTAATTCCATATAACTCATTCTGGCTTCATCGTTTGATTTTAAAAAGCCTTTTTGTATGAAGCTTTCCATACCACTTTTCGTAATACCATAAGCTTGCTCGGCAAAGAAAGAGCCACCAGAGATTCGTTTCACACCTGCATTAAAAAATTCTTCTGCACTAGGGCCATAGGAAAGAGCCATGACATTTAATGGTCCATTAATATGAGTACTAATTGTTTGGCATATATTTAAGTCGATCAAACCGGGAATAAAAATACAATCTGCGCCGGCTGCAAGATAGGCATTGGCTCGGGAAATAAAATGCTCAGGATCACTGTTTTCACCACGAAGCCATGAGTCTATGCGGGCATTGATAAATAAATCAAAATTTAATTTCTTGGCGGCAGTACGAACGGAAGTGATACGCTCAGCTCCGTCTTCTATAGACAGTGACTTACCATTTTTGGAATCTTCAATATTAATACCAACACATTCGACGGAATAGAGATCTTGAACAAGATGCCCCATATTTTCATCAATACTCAATAAACCATCTTCGATATCAGCAGAAACAGGAAGATTAGTTCTGGAAGTAATCAGATCAAGCACTTTAATGATGATTTTTCTATCGGCCAATTGATTGTCGGGGTAGCCTAAACTCCAAGATATTCCAGCACTGGTTGTTGCTATTGCTTTTACACCGCTTTGTTCCGCTATACGGGTACTCATAACATCCCATGAGTTGGCTAAGATTAATCGACCTTCTTCATGGAGTTGGCGAAATATTTGAATTTTTTCATGTAAGCTTATTTTTGTCATGTAATTGTCTCAAAATAGGTTTTATCTAGAATTAAATATTTCTTGAGCTTAATTGATAGAATCAATTTCTATGATATAGTTAATCTTATTGATTATTTCAATTTTTAAAAATTATTATTTATTTTATCCTTTTTACATAATAGATGGGTTTCGTTGATTTAACCAATTAAATATAAAATAATATGAATTTCCTGAAGTATATCTATACAAATACATGCCCATAAATAATACTAAGAGCTTTAGAAAAATGATTGAAAATATATCAATTGAAAAATTGATAGTTGTACCGTTAAAGACTGATGAAGGAACTTTACTTTTTGGGTATGGTTGTCATCGTTGCCCTGGAGAGACTCTCCCAATGCATAATTTACTGAATTTGTAACGTATAAATATAATATTAACATTTAATTATTATCGCCATCTTAAAAGACGACGGTTTTACATTATATAGGTAATTAATAGAGATTATTTGATATTTTCAAGTAAGGAAAAAATAGATAAATACACTTTATCTAAATCAATATTATTGACATTTTCAGGATCATATAAAGTGATACAATTATTCTCCTTTGCTAAAGGAGCCCAATTTTCAGGCTTAGTCACGCCATAAAGGGCAACAAGATTTTTTTGCAATGCGGCAGCTAAATGACATATTCCTCCATCGCCAACTACAATTAATGTCATATTATTCAATAAAGTTAAAAAGGAGTCTAGAGAATCAGATATAACAATCTCACTATTTTTTCCTATACGAAATTTTAAATCCTCAGCTAAAAAAATATCATTATTTAGTGAAGAAATAATAAATCTTGCTTCTGGATAACGATCACGTATTTTCTGTGCTATTAAAATGAGTATTTCATTGTTTATCAGACTATTTTTTCGATTGTTAGAGACAGAAAATAAAATAGCAGGGGAGTCAAAATCAGTAACCTGATTTGTCTTGTTAAGAGTAATACATGGAAGAATTGAAGATGATAATTTTGTCTCGTCAGGTGAAAATGTACGTAATACTTTTAAGGCCTGATGATAACCATTAACTTGTTCTTGCTTTACTGGATGGTTAATTAATTTAGAATGCCAGTGATTATCTGAAACAACAGCATAACGACTTTTAGCACCCAATAACCATAAAAATAAATTATTTAGCTTCATCGGGGTCGGTTTGGCTGAGATCGCTATATCGAATCTCTTTTGACGAAATTTTAATGCGGTTTTTAAAATAGCTAAATATTTATTCCCTTTGGGAATGACATTAATGTTTATGTTAGGCATCAAATAATAAGCAAGTTCAACATTATCAGGATTGATAAACAGACTAATCTCAGCGTTTGGATATTTTTCTTGTAAAAATTTTATTAATGGCTGAGTGCAGATAAGATCACCAAGTCCATTTCGGCGCAGTATGGCTATTTTCATGTTCAGTTATTTGAAATACAAAAATTTTTATAGTTTATGATCGTCGTGACTATAACTAAAAACAGAGAGTAATAACATTATATTTTTATTACTTAATGAAAAAATTCAGATTTGTCTGTGATTAAATACGTAATTGTTTGATAAACAATAATAAAAATGTTAACGGACTAACTTTTGCGAATTAGTTCAATAGATTACTTTTAGGGTCAATAGAAGAAAGTTACATCAAAAATTAAAATATCGGATATTTATTATCCAATATGAGAAGATGGCAAAAGATAGTTATTCTGCTTAATCTTATTGTTTATTGCTGTGTTGTTTGGGGGAGAACAGTGTTGATTTGGCGTCCTCTGCATACTTCGAACTAGCATGCAGAGTCATTGATAATTAATGATATTCTTTAGTGTGAATTTTATTTTACCCAAAATTTTACCCAACTTACTCTGATAACAACTTATTTTTGAATTCCAGATGGGTTGAATATTTCCAGCGAGAGCGCCCATGAATTTTATTTGGTTTTTCTAGAGTGCCATCCTTTATGCGCTCATAGATGAATGTCTTCTTAAATCCAGTATCATTCATGATGAAATTTAAATCAACCCACGAGTCTGGATGTAATTCTGTTCTGTTCATTGCTTCATCTCCTTCCGAATCATCCGCACATAATAGCCCAGCACTGATTTAGCGCTGAACCTCATGTGGTTGAGTGGTTTGAACTTGAGGGTGTATTTATCGAGGATTGCGGTTACTGCTTTGTCGTCGTATTTGGGTAGGTTGTTGAGTTCTTTCAGGCACTCCCTCGCCACCTGTCTCCTTGCGTTCTCGAATGTGTTCTGTGTATTCATTATGCTCGGTTGACAAATTAACGTGAATTTGTAAAACGGTTGACGCTAAATAGTCAACTTTAATCCTCTGGCAGTCCGTTGCCTGAATTTGTTAGTCTATGATAGATACATCAATATTGGATTCAGAGAATCCCATTGTCTGCAAACCTATGACTATTTTGTCTATCACGAAACCCGCCAACATTTCATTTGGCACGGTATAGATTGGAATTACAAACTCTTCTGCTGTTGCTCTGGTCATTTCGATGGTTATTTTTGGTGTGTTCATACTATTTTCCTCAAATGGTTATTTGGTTAGATGGTTATTTGGTTAACCTTCACGCCATGCCTGAGCGCGAGTTTTCATTCCATTCTTTTTTGCGTTCCGTTTTATTTTCTTTAGCTCCGTTTGAGCCTGTTCTAGGGTGATTTCTCCACTTTTAACTCTACTCATTATCGCTATACGAACGTCTATTGAATCCGCAATAATTCCTGTTTCTTCGCAATTTTTTAGATGGTTTCGTTTCTCAAAAACCGCATTAAATCTGGTTCTTCTCATATTTAATTCCGTTAATAAATTCAATATTATTCATCGGTGATTCATTCCCCCACGTATGCCAGCCATTGACTGACTCACGGGCGAATAATTCAATGCGTGGGACATCGCCGTATAATTGTTCTAACCTGTGATGAGCTTCTCTCGGCTTCTGGCTATGTTCGCCCAGACATGAATAGATAACCTGTTTCACGCTGGCGTTCTGTCGGGGTAGTCCATTACCCCGGATGGCGATCAACACGTCCTCGGTATTGCTGTGGGTATAATTGCCGCCGTTCATCCGTGTTTCAGTGTTGAGCAGTTCCATGAAATCCCAGCTATCAAATAACCGTTCTTCCTGAATAGCTTTATCTATGCGATCCATTGCCAGCTTATTGAGCTTAACCCATGTGAAGAGCTTCATAGTTTTGACTGTGAACCCCCATGCTTTAACCAGTTTCATAGCCTCAGCCGTAAAATTTCCCGTGTACCACATGCAGAGGACGGAGTTATCAGCGGCTATTTGTTCGATGGGGAGACGGGTGAGAGAGTAGAAATCGGTGGTGGTGTAGTGATTGCAGGCTGCTCCGTTGCTGGAGGCGTTATTATATTGCCACGGGGGATCGCACAATATCAGGCTGTATTTTTGTTCCATTTTTTCGGTTATCCCGCTCATAATCCTCCCCACACTCCCGGCTACAGAATGCACCGTGTATTGCTGGCTCTGTCTCACACCATCGGCACATACCGTTGATGCTGGTTAGTGGTGGTTTACGGTTCTGGAGAGTATGAGATATATTCAGCTCACTCAGTTCATTTGCTGCGTCGATAATATCCATGATGGTTCTCGTTATTTGCTGGGGTGACGGTAGAGAGAGATTACCTTGCAACAACATATGTCCTTATAATATAGAAAGGACTGTTCAGCTCCTTCTTTGCTGCTTCTAAATCCTAAAATTTCATTGAATTTTTCGTCGATTATCTTATAAGCCACAGGCTCCATATTTTCATAGTCAGCGAGTTTTTCCATAGCTTCACAAATTTTAATTATTAAATGATAATTAGATAGTAATTGAAAATATCTAGAGACTGCATCATTACCCCAATCTTCTTTAACCTGAGATATCAACCAAACAAAATCAAATTTTTCATTTTTAACTTCGATAGCAGATTTTTTTATTTCTTTCGCCAACTCAATTACATCATTGTTCATTTTTGTTTTCCTATTTACCGGCTCACACTTTCTACTGGTGATGGAAATATTAATTCATAATCGAAATGTGCATTTAATTTTTCACATGCAGGGCTAAAATCTAACCCTGCGCTAAATTGTAATTTATTTATTTCATCTCCTTTAGTTAAATCAAAAACAGTTACGTACGAATCACCAATCGTATAAAATCCCAATCTATCTGATGGACACTCGTTTAATACTTTTTGCAGTTTATCCAGCCATTTCTTTTCGGCTGCGGTTAATTTACTCATTTTTACTCTCCTGTTTTATAACCGCTGAAAACCCATAATTCGATAACATTGATAAAACGTCTTTTTTAGAAAAAAACCATATTTATTATTAATGTTTTCTAATATAGAGCTTTTAACATTCCAATTAAAATTATGATTTTCTATAAAAATATGTACTTGATGAAAACATTCATCCAATGTCTCCCAATGTTTAGGATTTTTTAATGCTACTTGGATTCGACTAATAAGTGCAATTTCTAAGAAAGGCGGTCAGTTGCTATAGTAGGCATCTTTCTCGCCAAAGGAAATCTATGGTCTTCCCCCGTTTTTGCAACACTCATTTTGATGTCTGGTTGGCTTGCTTAAATCTATCCGGCGTCTCTATGAGTATGGATACCCGCGCCACGATGAGTTCCGCGCCTGATGAACCTTAAAATGCACTCGGCTTCAATAAGCCATTTTCCTTTTTAGGTTTATCATCAGGCCGATTGGCCGT
>NZ_VCDP01000086.1:0-2535 GCF_033949345.1 Xenorhabdus littoralis | reverse complement strand
TATCGCTATGATGACAATGGGCGTCTGGTGGAAAAAACCGAACACCGTGACGGGTTTCGCCCGCAAATCTGGCGCTACCGCTGGGATACCCAAAACCAGCTCACCCATTGTGAAACCCCGGATGGCTCGCGCTGGCATTATCGCTACGATGCGTTCGGGCGGCGAGTCCGTAAACTGAAAGTGCACGATGGTAAACTGGCGGCGGCTAATTTACAGTTGTGGCTGGCAGGCAAACCGGATTTAACGCCGAGAGCCGATGCCATTATGGGGCAGGATTACCTGTGGAGCGGTGACCAGCTGATTGAGGAAATCCCGGTTTACGCCGATGGCACACCGGTGGAAGATCAGCGTATCCGCTGGCTCTACGAACCGGGTGCCCTCACGCCATCAGCACGTTTTGAAAAAGGTAAGCTACACTATATTGTCAGTGACCATCAGGGTACGCCGCGTGAAATGTTGTCCGAGGAAGGGGTACTGGTCTGGGCGCAGCGGTTGACGACATGGGGCAAAGCGGAGAAATCGCAGGTCATTGCGTCGAATAATCCGGATTATCATGTGGGCTGCAATCTGCGTTTCATGGGGCAATATGCGGATGAAGAGAGCGGGTTATTCTATAATTTTCATCGCTATTACTCCCCGGACACGGCGCAGTACATCTCGGCAGACCCCATTGGGTTATTGGGCGGGGTGAATCCGTATGGATATGTGCATAACCCAGCGAAATGGGTAGATCCTTACGGTCTAGCAGGCGGGGTTGGGAATAAAGGGGAACCTATCCAAAAAGCATCATCGGAAGTTCCTGAATATGAACCAAGAATAAGACAACGTGCAGTTGAAAATCCAGGCGGACACAATTTCCCATTTAGTTTCGACAGAGAAATTCTAAAAACAAAACCAACGGTACTGCGTAGCGGTGATATAGGTTATGCAATGTTAGGCCATAAAAATGGAAAAGAGGTTGTATATAACATAGTTGTTAAAGATGGAAAAATTAGCCATCGAGATATGATAAGTACAACTAATTGGGGACAGCGTAGCAGAAGTTTTGGTTGGCCTCTAAAACTTGAAGATATACCAAGACTTGATTAAGGAGAATAAGGTGACGCTAGAAACTATAATTAAGGGTGATAATAGTAGTCATTTGGTTTTAAGAGACTTTTATTTTAAAGGAGAAGATTTTTATGCGTGTATTGATATTAAGTCTAGCTGGTATCATGCCAAGGTGAATTTCGATTCATCATATGACAGAATTAAAGAATTTCTTATTTCCTTAGATGAGTTAATTTCTAAAAAGGTACTTGAATCTAACTTCATTAACGAAAATGGAAATGTTGATATTAATATTTCAGTTAATCATCTAGGGAAAGTAAAAGTAAGTGGTTGCTTATTGAACGATATGCTAGAGAGTTCATCTTTAACATATGAAATAGAGTCCGACTTACAAAATTTAGTCGAATTCTATTCTAAACTGAGAGCTATACTAATTATATAATTTTAATTGGTATTTTCAGTAAGTTATATACTAATTGATTATATTTAAGCCGGAAAGATCCCTGTGATCTTCCGGCTTCTTCTTTTTTAAGAGCGGTTCAGTCCCTGCCCTTAGCGGCTTTTATAGTTCCCAATCAGTTCCCGCATCCGCAGCTTAATCTCACTGATTTGCTCGCGCTGGCGCTGGTATTGCTGTTTGAGGCTGTTGGTCTCGGAACTCGCGGGGATCAGCACCAGACAGCCGTCCATGATCTTCACCGTCACCGAGCCGCCAATCTCAAAGCCAGCGGCCTTAAGCCACTGCCCCTTAAGGTGAATTGCGGGCGGGGCTGTGGCCTTGTCGTTTTGCGGGACGTATCCCACGGTGTAATAACGTTCTGTTTTCGCGGCTTTATTTACCGCGCGGTTTTGCTTAGAATGCGCCTTAGCCATCATTCAACTCCTACTTAGTTGGTTGTGGTGAGCGGGGATGCGGTGTTGGTAGCACTTCATCCCCGCGTTAAATCAACGGGTTCTTTTTTATTTATCTTGCCAGTGCCTGTAACTGTTTCTTGGTTAAAAAGGCATCCAGCAGCTTCTTAATCACTTCCTTGTCTTCCTCCGGTAACTGTTCCACCGCCTAACTGACGCAGCAGCACCCTGTCCTCAAACCAAAATACACCGCTGACATTCCAGCATGATGTTCTGGGACGAGAAACGGTACGTGAAAGTGCCAACGGCTTTATTCTTGCCAGCCGTTACACCGCGACCGGATTGTTGGCGCATCAGTCGGCGGGACAGGCCACCCCATTTTTCAGGGAAACACTGGCACAAAATGACCCACATTTTCCTCCTCAAGCCTCTGCGGTCAACCGGAGCTGGCAATATGACCGTGCTCATAATGTGCGGGTTATTGACGACAGTCGCTGGGGACAAACCCGCTACCGTTACAATACCAACGACCAGATTCTGCATACTTTGTTCGAGGGTACACGTCCGCATGAAGAGCAATTCAGCTATGATGCCAACGGTAACCTGAGTCAATATCTGCCTGTCGACGCCTAC
>NZ_VCDP01000085.1:0-11180 GCF_033949345.1 Xenorhabdus littoralis | reverse complement strand
GCTGCGTATCTTACGCTTTTTGCCCCGGGAGTCAAGCAGTTATTTTCGCTTTTCTCTCACTTCGCGCCGCGGCCTGTCTCAGCTCAGCGTCGGTCAGTGGTGGCGCATTATAGGGAGTTTTACGCCGCTGACAATAGTTTTTTTTGATTTTCTTTCCGTTCGCTTTTTTTTTCCTCAAAACGGTTTAACAATCAGCAAAAAGGCTATTTTTGAGGCGTTTTATCACACTCCATTTGCAAAAATACCTCAGAAAAACGATCTACCTGCTTCCAATCGGTATATTCGATTTCTTTTGTTGTATCTGTCTCTCCGCCAGTCATGCGCATAATGAATTGAATCATGATGCGATCCAACCAGCGATAACGCGGATAAAGCAATGCCCCAGCAAAGACATCACATAAATTAGGCTGCCACGGACTTTTCATTAAGAACTTACGTATATAAGCATTAGTTTCTGGCGTTCTTTTTTCTGGTTTTCTCGCTGTTAAATTGACACCAAAGAAAGCGGTTGGCATTTGATTCAGCTGTTTTTGATGTCTAATGACAAACTTTCGCAATGCAGCATTGAAGTGACCATAACGGATAGATGCACCCACCATTACTTTTTGGTAAGGAGCCAGATTAATCTGGTTCACTGTAGAGAGATCCCTTAAATCGCAATCAATATCAGCACGGCGAAGATTCTCTGCAATACGCATAATAATTTTTTTGGTCTGTCCATCCTGAGTGGAATAGAGCAACAAATAACTCATAGGTACGCCTTTATTAAACAGCAATCCAAATATAACAACTTAATAGATAACTATTCATTTCATTCACGCCAAAAAGTTGGTGTGAATAAGACTAATAGTGTGAACACTTCCAAACGCCCGAATAACATAGTTACCACCAATATCCATTTAGCCGTCGGATTCATGGTTGTAAAGTTATCTGCAACCGCTCCCAATCCAGGACCTAAGTTATTCAGTGTTGCGGCAGTGGCAGAGAAAGCGGAAAATTCGTCAATTCCTGTTGCAATCAATAGCAACATGCTAATAACGAAAACCAGCGCATAGGCAGAAAAAAATCCCCATACGGCTTCAATAATTCGTTCTGGTAATGCCCGACGTCCTAATTTTATGGTGTATACCGCGTTCGGATGTACCAAACGTTTTAATTCACGGGAACCTTGTAAAAACAGTAACAAAATGCGAATAACTTTCAGCCCTCCTCCTGTCGATCCTGCACAACCGCCTATAAATGCAGAACATAACAACAGAAAAGGCAGAAACAAAGGCCATTTGGCAAAACTATCCGTGGTAAATCCCGCAGTCGTTGCCATAGAGACGACTTGAAAAAAGGCGTGGTTCAGAGCATTCCATTCTGATTCGTAAACGGAGTGTTGCCACAGTATCAACACACAAATCACCAACAATGCCAACTGGATGGTGATGAACATCCGAAATTCAGGATCACGCCAATACACTTTCAGGCTTCGTCCAGACAGAACAGCAAAATGCAGACCAAAATTACAGCCCGATATCAGTAAGAAAATAGCAATGATAGTGTTAATTGTTGGGCTATTAAAAAAGCCAATACTTGCGTCATGGGTAGAAAAGCCACCAATGGCGATAGTCGAAAAGCTATGGGAAATGGCGTCGAATACCGACATTCCTGCCGCCCACAGTGCAATCGCACAGGCGATGGTCAGCAAAACATAAATCAGCCAAAGTGTTTTTGCCGTCTCTGCAATTCGAGGACGCATTTTATTATCTTTCAATGGCCCCGGCATTTCAGCCCGGTAAAGCTGCATTCCACCGACACCAAGCAAGGGCAAGATAGCCACAGCCAGAACGATGATCCCCATACCGCCCAGCCATTGCAGCATTTGTCGATAAAAAAGAATGGCTTTAGGAAGAGAATCCAGCCCGACAAGCGTTGTGGCACCTGTTGTCGTTAAACCTGAGAAGGATTCAAAAAAGGCATCGGTAACTGAAAGGTTGGGTTTTTCAGAGAAAATAAAGGGTAGTGCCCCGACACTGCCCAGCACAGTCCAGAATAAGACAACGATCAAAAAACCCTCTTTTGGTTTAAGATCGTGTTTTTGTTCCCGATTAGGTATCCATAACATTAATCCAATAACGAGGGCAAAGATGAATGTTTGGCTGAATGCCTTACCTGCACCATCGCGATAAATCAATGCCACCAATCCCGGAATAATCATTGTGACAGAAAAAAGAATAACAAGTAGCCCAACAATACGGGTTATGGCGCGAAAATGCATTCGGCTGATTCCTTAGAAATCCGGTATGACAAAATAATTATGATTTTGGTGTTAAAAACAGAGCACCACGGCTTAAGTCCCTTAATTTATCACCTATTTCATCAGCAAGGGTAGCTGGCAATGAAACTTGCAGCGTGACGTGTTCAGCGTAACTACTGGCAATCACTTGCCCTGAGAATTGCTGTAACAATTGTTCTACCATTGAGATATGAGCGTATTCACACTGCAATTGATACAGTTTCTGCGGAACCTTATACTCGGTTTCCAATAATTTCAGTGCCTGCTGCACGCCGTTGCCATAGGCTTTTACCAGTCCACCTGTACCAAGTTTTATACCGCCAAAATAGCGAACCGACACGGCTGTGATTTCCCCCAAACCACTTCCTATTAGTTGGGCTATCATGGGCTTGCCGGCGGTTCCTGTCGGTTCGCCATCATCGGAAAAACCCAATTGTTGCGAGTCATCTGGCGCTCCAGCAACAAAGGCCCAGCAATGATGCCGGGCATCAGGATATTGTGCTTTGATACTTTGGATAAATGACTTTGCCTCATCCACCCCGCTGGTGTGTTCCAGCAGGGTAATGAAACGACTCTTTTTTATTTCTTCAGTAAAGCTAACTGAAGCCGCAGGGATCAAATAAGGCTTCATTACGATAATTGTAAATCTCTGGTCATGTTTTCAATTTTTCCATCGTGAATAACGATGTTATCTTCAATACGAATACCACCATAAGATTTCAGCATGTCGATTTTTTTCCAATCAAAGTGCTGGTGATATTCGCTGTTACGCAAATTCGCCAATAAGGTTTCAATGAAATAGAGGCCTGGCTCAATGGTCAAAACCATTTTTGGCTCAAGAATACGCGTACAACGCAAATAAGGATACATTCCAGGGGCGGCCAGATGGGTTCCATTATCATCCTGCATAAATCCGGCTGCATCATGTACCTGCAAACCAAGTGGATGACCAAGCCCATGTGGGAAAAATGGTGTTGTCAGACCTTTCTCAACGATGCTTTCATCGCTGATTCCATGAATAATGTCATGTTTTCTCAATAATTTGGCAATACGATGATGCATATTGATATGGTAGTCGGTATATCGAACACCCGCTTTAATCGTACCAATGATCGCCAGCTGCTCTTCATTCAGATCCTTAATTAATGCAGCAAAATCGTTATTAGATTTTGCTGCATAGGTTCTCGTGATATCCGCCGCATAGCCATTATATTCTGCTCCGGCATCAAGCAAGAAACTGCGCATTTCAGAAGGTACAGTCTGTTGTAATTTGGTGTAATGCAGAACCGCCGTATTTTCGTTCAAGGCAACAATATTATCATAAGGAACATCAGTATCACGGTGCCCCGTTGCCATCAAATAGAACATATTGATCTCGAATTCGCTCACACCAGATAAAAACGCATCATAAGCAGCCTTATGACCATTAACCGCGGTTTTCTGGGCTTCACGCATACAAAACAACTCGTAATCTGTTTTATATGAACGATGGTAGCTTAAATAGTCCAGAACAGCTTTTGGATTAAGATTTTGTTCACGAATCCCCAAAGATTTAGCACGATCAGTCTGCTCACCAATATAAGCCGCATTTTGTTTTGATAATCCACTCAATTGCGCACTGATATCATCAGCTTTTGACAGATGGATCAGTTCCACGTCTTCAGTCCAATAACTGTTCGGCAGCTTTTCTACGCTATGCCAGTAATCCACCGGAGAATAAAACCAAAGTTTCGGTTTATTGACACCATCAATCCATAACCAGCAATTCGGCACGTTGGTCACCGGAGCCCAAGCCTTAAAGTGCACATTTGCCTTGAAAGGATAATCTCTGTCATCAAGAAAAACTCGCAATGATTCACCAGAGTGAATAAGTAGAGCGTCAAGCTGGGTACGTGCCAATATTTCACGAGCTCGTTTTTGTAACGTTTTAATATGTTCGCGGTACAGAGATGCCAACTTTTCCATCTTAATTAGCCTTTTGATTTTCTGGCAGGGATTTAAATATTACCATAATTCATTATTTGGGGAGCTATCACATGAAAAACCCCTTTCCTAAAATTAAGCGTCAATATTTATATTTTTCAAAATCTTAACAAAATACATTGCTCTCTGTCATAAATTTTACCTGTGATCAGACCTACAAAAAATTAATCATTGGTTTGCATTAAATTAACACAGTAATCACAATCAAGAGTATCTGGTCATACCAGATGGTATGCACTCATTGAGGAGAATGACATGCTCTACCTAAGTGACACTATTCAAGTAAAATGGCTGAAAAATGGCATTGCAGAACTGATCTTCAATGCACCAGCTGCAATTAATAAATTAGATACAAAAACTGTCGCTTCACTGAATGAAGCTGTTTCTGTCCTTGAGCAACAAAGTGAATTAAAAGGACTGTTATTACGTTCTGAAAAACAAGCTTTTATTGTTGGTGCTGATATCACAGAATTTTTATCATTATTCAATGCGCCAGCAGAAAAACTTCATGAGTTGTTGGATCTTGCCAACGATATTCTTAACCGTATTGAAGACCTTCCTGTTCCTACGATCTCTGCCATTAACGGTTATGCCCTTGGCGGCGGCTGCGAAGTGGTGCTTTCAACTGATTTTCGTATCGCATCCCCTGATCTTCGTATCGGATTACCAGAAACTAAATTGGGCATTATGCCCGGCTTTGGTGGTTCAGTCCGCCTGCCACGTTTAATTGGTACAGATAATGCCCTCGAAATTATCTCCGCCGGAAAAGATATCGGTGCTGAAGAAGCACTGAAAAATGGTCTGGTTGATGCAGTCGTATCTGCCGAGAAACTGGTCGATTCTGCCGTTTCAATTCTGGAGCAAGCCATTCGAGGTGACTTGGATTGGCAGGCAGCTCGTCAGCCTAAACTGATGCCACTCAATCTCAATGAGATTGAACGCACCATGAGCTTTACTGTAGCCAAAGGCATGGTAATGAAGGTTGCGGGTCCCCATTATCCAGCTCCAATCACTGCCGTAAAAACCATTGAAAAAGCAGCTAAACTCGGTCGTGATGAGGCTCTGAAACTGGAATCCACCAGCTTTATTACATTGGCACATACTACAGTTGCCCGTGCTCTGGTCGGCATCTTCCTGAATGATCAATATGTCAAAGGGTTGGCGAAAAAACATTTACAAGCGGTCACTACTCCTGAACATGCGGCTGTTCTGGGTGCCGGAATTATGGGTGGAGGCATTGCCTATCAATCCGCGCGCAAGGGTATTCCCGTCCTGATGAAAGACATCAATCAAAAAGCGCTGGATTTAGGTATCAATGAAGCAGCCAAGTTACTGAATAAACAGTTTGAGCGCGGTCGTCTGGATGCCATGAAAATGGCCAAGATCCTCTCATCCATTCAACCAACGCTGAATTACGCAGGTATTGAGCAATCTCAGATTGTTGTCGAAGCCGTGGTTGAAAATCCCAAAATTAAATCGGCGGTTCTGGCAGAAACAGAATTACATATCAATGAAGACTGCATTCTGGCTTCTAACACTTCCACAATCCCAATCTCTGATTTGGCGAAGTCACTGAAGCGCCCGGAAAACTTCTGCGGTATGCATTTCTTCAATCCGGTGCATCGAATGCCTCTGGTTGAAATTATTCGCGGAGAAAAAACGTCGGATAAAACTATCTCAACCGTTGTGGCTTATGCCAGCAAAATGGGCAAAACACCCATTGTCGTCAACGACTGCCCCGGCTTCTTTGTCAACCGTGTACTCTTCCCTTATCTGGCTGGTTTCGGCATGTTACTGCGTGATGGTGGTGACTTCCGTCAAATCGACAAGATTATGGAAAAAGAATTTGGCTGGCCAATGGGTCCTGCTTATCTCCTTGATGTTGTCGGCATTGATACTGCTCACCATGCACAAGCCGTCATGGCACAAGGTTTCCCAGCCCGCATGAGCCGTAATTATCGGGATGCTATTGATGTATTGTTCGAAAATCAGCGCTACGGTCAGAAAAATGGCATTGGTTTCTATCAGTACACCCAAGATAAAAAAGGCAAACCGAAAAAATCGCAAGATGAAGCTGTCGACCAGTTACTGGCAGATATCAGCAAACCGAAACATACTTTCTCTGGCGAAGAGATCATTGCCCGTACCATGATCCCAATGATTAACGAAGTCGTTCGCTGTTTGGAAGAAGGTGTCATTGCCAGTCCTGCGGAAGCCGATATGGCGCTGGTTTATGGTTTAGGCTTCCCTCCATTCAAAGGTGGTGTTTTCCGCTATCTGGATACGATGGGAACCGCAGCCTACGTGAATATGGCTGAAAATTATGCTCACTTGGGTGAACTCTATCATGTGCCTGCTGGCCTGAAAGCAAAATCCGAAAGCAATGAAAGTTACTACCCTGCACCAGCAGAACTTGCTGTTAATCCAGGTGAAAAAGCGTGAGGTCTGAAAACATGGAAAACGTAGTTATTATTGATGGTATCCGTACCCCAATGGGGCGCTCAAAAGGTGGTGTATTCCGTCAGGTCCGTGCCGAAGATCTCTCAGCACATCTGATGAAATCGATACTCCAGCGCAATCCAGCTCTTCAGCCTGAGCATATTGACGATATCTCTTGGGGATGTGTGCAACAAACGCTGGAACAAGGGTTCAACATTGCACGTAACGCCGCATTACTGGCAGGCATTCCCCATTCAGTTCCCGCAGTAACCGTCAATCGTCTGTGTGGTTCTTCAATGCAGGCACTGCATGACGGCACCCGCATGATTATGACTGGTGATGCCAATATTGCTATGGTGGGTGGTGTGGAACATATGGGACATATTCCCATGACACATGGTGTCGATTTCCACCCTAAATTAAGCCGCAATGTTGCAAAAGCAGCGGGGGTTATGGGTTTAACAGCAGAAATGCTGGCCAAGATGCACGGTATTAGCCGAGAAATGCAAGATGAATTTGCCCTGCGTTCTCATCAACGTGCAGTGCAAGCGACAAAATCTAAAGCATTCTCCGGTGAAATCGCCTCTATGTACGGGCATGATGCTGACGGAAATATGAAACTCGTCGATTTTGATGAGGTTATTCGCCCTGATACCAACCTGAAAGATCTTGCTGCTTTGCGCCCTGTCTTTGATCCTGTTACCGGAAGTGTTACGGCGGGTAACTCCTCAGCCCTCTCTGACGGTGCTTCAGCAATGCTGATCATGAGTGAAACTAAAGCCAAAGAATTAGGACTGAAGCCTCGTGCTCGTATCCGTTCAATGGCGGTTGTTGGCTGCGATCCTTCTATCATGGGTTATGGCCCGGTACCAGCAACACAGATGGCACTGAAAAAAGCTGGTTTAAGCCTTGCTGACATTGGCCTCATGGAATTGAACGAAGCATTTGCTGCGCAATCTCTGGCTTGCATAAAAGGGCTTAATCTGCTGGATAGCATGGATGACAGAATCAATTTAAACGGTGGTGCAATTGCTCTCGGTCATCCATTGGGCTGTTCTGGTACTCGCATCACGACAACCCTGCTTAACCTGATGGAACGCAAGGATGTTCAGTTCGGACTGGCGACCATGTGTATAGGATTAGGCCAAGGCATTGCCACCATTATTGAGCGAGTTTAGTTACTGAATTTAGTTATCTGATTTGGTTAGCAAGAGTATCTGACGATTGAAATTTATAAGGATTTTTCCTTTGTCTGTCTTATCTATTGCATCACACTAATAAGTTGTTGCCGTAGTTTCCCGCCTGTCAGGGGCGGGTTTTTTTATTTTTATCGTTTTATTTTTTACCGGGCAGCAGGTCAAATAAACTCAAATGCATCCCCATACATACGCTCAATGGATGCATTACGTTCACTACAAAACCGTTCCCGAGCAATTTTGGCCATTTCAAAGCGACCAGCGATATAAATATCATGGTTTGCCAAGCTACCGAAATCCTCCAAAACAGCGCTCAGAACGGTGCCTGTTCTCCCACTCCAGTGTTCATCAACCTGTTCAACAACAGGGATTACAGTCAAATTGGGATAAATTTCACTCAACGCCTGCAATTGACCTAAATCATAGAGGTGTTGGAGTTCACGTCCCCCCCAATAGATAGAGATCTCACGGTTAGGATTTTGTTCCAATGCAGCCAGCAAGATAGAGCGGGTATAAGAGAATCCCGTTCCTCCGGCAATCAATAGCATGGGGTTTTCACTATCCTCACGAAACCATGCCTGACCATGAGGAATATCAATATCAATGACTTTCTGATCCAGAATCCTGTCCATCACTGCCATTGCATAGAGATTTAATTCAGAAGCCCCAATATGCAGCTCAATAGTCTGTTTTTCTGATGGCGGTGATGCCATAGAGAAAGGACGCTTGTCTCTTTCATCCATAACCACCATCAAATATTGCCCTGCACGAAAAGAAAAAGGCGAATCAGGTAATAAACGAACCCGATAAACTGTATCTGTAATGGAGTCAACCGATGTTACTTTACAGCTTAATATTGTCATGCGTTCCCTCTTATCGCTTCAAAATATCTAATTGATCCCAAATTTCATCGACACGGGCCCGAATGTCATCGCTCATTACTATCGGACGCCCCCATTCCCTTTGTGTCTCTCCCGGCCACTTATTCGTTGCATCTAATCCCATTTTTGATCCTAACCCAGAAACAGGAGAGGCAAAATCAAGGTAGTCAATGGGTGTATTGTCCATTAAGACAGTATCTCTTTGCGGGTCCATCCGCGTTGTTATCGCCCAAATGACATCATTCCAATCTCGTGCATTGATATCATCATCACAAACGATGATAAATTTTGTGTACATAAATTGTCGCAGATATGACCAGACTCCCATCATGACTCGCTTGGCATGACCTGCATATTGTTTTTTCATCGTAACGACAGCAAGCCGATAAGAGCAACCTTCCGGTGGCAGGTAAAAATCCACGATTTCAGGAAATTGTTTTTGTAGTATCGGCACCAGAACTTCATTCAACGCAACCCCCAACACCGCAGGTTCATCTGGTGGGCGTCCGGTGTAAGTGGAATGATAGATGGCATCACGACGCTGGGTAATATGAGTGATCGTAAATACCGGAAACATATCTATTTCATTGTAATAACCGGTATGATCACCATATGGCCCTTCCGGCGCCATTTCACCGGGCTCGATATAACCTTCAAGGATAATCTCCGCGCTGGCTGGCACTTCAAGATCATTGGATATACATTTAACAACTTCCGTTTTATGGCCGCGCAGCAATCCAGCAAAAGCATATTCAGACAACGTATCAGGAATTGGAGTAACCGCTCCCAATATTGTGGCCGGATCAGCACCCAACGCGACTGACACAGGGAAACGTTCTCCCGGATGAGCCTGACACCATTCCTGAAAATCAAGTGCACCACCACGATGGGATAACCAACGCATGATAAGTTTGTTTTTACCCAAGACCTGCTGGCGATAGATACCCAAATTCTGGCGCTCTTTGTTCGGCCCTTTAGTCACCGTCAGACCCCACGTGATAAGGGGTGCTGCATCTTCAGGCCAACAATGCATAACCGGAATGCGGGTAAGATCCACCTCATCACCAGACCAAACCTGTTCCTGACAAGGGGCTGAATTGAGGCGCTTGGTAGGCATATTCAGAACCTGCTTGAATTTAGGTAACTTATCTACCAGATCACGAAACCCCTTTGGCGGTTCAGGTTCTTTAAGAAAAGCCAATAACTTCCCTACATCATGCAATGCTTTAACATCATCCTGCCCCATTCCCATAGCAACCCGCTTAGGTGTTCCGAACAAGTTGCACAATACAGGCATTGAATATCCTTTAGGATTTTCAAACAATAAGGCAGGACCACCAGCACGAAGAGTACGATCTGCGATTTCTGTCATTTCCAGATAGGGATCAACTTCCATACGAATTCGTTTTAATTCACCTGATTGTTCCAACAAGGAAAGAAAGTCTCTTAGATCGCGGTATTTCATATTGTTCATTTATGCCGATTTTTAAGGGAGAAAGACATTATAAGCTCTCCCATGAGGGTTACAAGGTAAACTCATAACTCACTAAAAAGCAATGAATTTAGTACAATATTGTGGGTTATTGCGTTCTGTGAACATGGCTTCCTGTCGATTTTTTACATAACTGGGCCATTGGTCATTATCAGGGAATTTACCGTTGCTTAATAAAAATACTTTTATCTTCCTCTCGTTTATGAAAAATGAGATAAAATTACCTGTACCATCCATAATAAGTAGGTTTAACACAATAGATTAATACATTGACTTTTAGTGGAAATAAACTCTACCAGCCATAAAATAGGGCTTACATTCAAAAGAACTTTTTGGCTTTATTGGTGACCCATCGAGGCTGGTTTTGTTATTCTAGGCATTCTAAGCAATGGAGTCGGAATATTATGGGAAATTGGTATCTTCTTTACTGTAAACGTGGGCAAATCTCTCGGGCGATAGATAACTTAGAGAGACAGGATGTCATTTGCCTGACACCTACAGCCAAAATTGAAAAAATCATTCGGGGTAAGCGAACCTCCGTTAGTGAGCCATTGTTTCCCAATTATCTTTTCGTGCATTTTGATCCTGAGGTCATTCATACCACGACCGTTAGTTCAACACGGGGTGTCAATAATTTTATTCGGTTCAGTACTTATCCTGCCATTGTCCCACAAACATTAATTGATGAGTTGACGTCGGTTACAGAGCAAGAATATGTTGCCCCTGAAACCCCTGTTACTGGTGATACCGTATTGATCACAGCAGGAATTTTTGAAGGTATTCAAGCGATTTTCAACGAACCAGATGGAGAAACCCGTTCCATTCTCCTGCTGAATATCCTCAATAAAGAAGTGTCTAAGGTGTTAGATAACAAGCAATTTATCAAAGTTTAATCAGAACCACCCGCA
>NZ_VCDP01000084.1:0-7561 GCF_033949345.1 Xenorhabdus littoralis | reverse complement strand
ATCAGGGCGTCCTGCGGGAAATCGGCTGGGGTGGAGTTGAAATCAACCAATAACTGCTGGCGCTCGGCGGCAGGCAGGATCGGCAGGCTCAAAACAAGTCGCTGAGGTTCGTTAGCCAGAGCTTCAACTAGGCCGCTGATAGCGGTAATCAGGTAGTTAGCCAGTCGAGTGGGATCAATCCCCGAGACGCTCTGAGTTACTAGGCTGAAGCCTTCCCCTAAGTCATCCACTGAGAGGGTCAATGGATAGTTTGTGCGTTCTTCTGCTGTCAGCATACGCATGCCGTTCCAAACTCTCTCATCGGCCGCCCCTGAATGACTATGGCGGTAATTGAGCAGAGCACTGAACAATGGCATAGGTGGTGTCACACCGCTACAGCGAATAGCCAGCGCCAGAGGAGCTTGTTCATGCTCTAATAGCGCCATTAGGTCATGGTAAGTGGCCTGCATCACTTCCAGTACACTGATGCCAGCAAGGGATATCCGCACTGGCAGGGTATTGATAAACATTCCCATTACCTGATCAGCACCGGCATAGCCTTGCAACCGACCGAGCAGCACAGAGCCGAAGACCACATCATCACGACCGCTGGTCTGTGCCAGTACCTGAGCCCAGGCAACATGGAACAGCACGCTTGGGTTGATGCCCAGACGACGAGCTTGACTGCGGATCTCCCGTGCCAGCGTGATATCCAGCTTCAAATAGGTTTCGGCCACATCTTTACCATCACCCTGCACATTAAGCAGACCAAAAGGTGCTGTGGGTTCATCAATATCGGCGAGCCGGGCACGGAAATAGTCTTCATGCACGGAGGCCGGCACGCTCAGCGTCTGGGCAATAAAGTTACGATACGGTAGTGGTACGGGAAGAGTCTCTGCACATCCCTGCAACAGCAAGTTGATTTCAGAGACGATAAGTTCCAGTGTCATATGATCGCTGATCAGATGATGGAAACTCAGTGCCAGCAGCCACTCGCCGTTGGCCGGGTCATGGGCGATATCAGCGGCAAACAACGGTGCCTGATTCAGGTTTAGCCGGCGTTGACGCGGATCGGTGTAGGCCTGCAACTGGGCCAACACGTCCCCCTCTAACACATTGTTCTCTGAAGTGGGTACAAAGGTATTCACTGGTAGTGGGGCCTGACGCCAAACGACTTGAACAGGCTGCGTTAATCCCTGCCAGCAAATAGCGGTACGCAAGATATCGTGGCGGCTGATCACCTGTTGCAAGGCACCAAGGAAAGCGTCAAGGCGCTCGCGGGTATCAAAGGCCACTAGGCTGCATAGCAGATAGGTGTCCCCCTGTTCCTGCAACTGATGGTGGAACAGAATGCCTTCCTGCAATGGGGCGAGCGGGTAGATATCCTGCACATTAGCCGCCCCGCCGGGAACCGTGTTGACAATGGTATCGAGCTCAGTCTGGGATAGTTTCACCAGCGGTAGCAGGTCGGGGGTAAGGGTGGTGCAATCTTCGGTAATGCGATTAGGCGGTACGACGAAGACAGGTTTGCCCTGATGTGCTTGTATCATCTGAGCCATCTCGGTGAGGACAGGTGTGGAGAAAACGCTACGCACATCAAGCAACCAGCCAGCATTACGCAATCGTTCAATCAGGCTGACGGCCATCAGTGAATGACCTCCGAGTTCGAAAAAGTGATCATGACGGCTGACGCGTTCCAGCCCAAGCAAGTCTTGCCAGATCAGCGCCAGCGCGGTTTCCAATGTACCTTCTGGTGCTTCATAGACACGTGTTGCTACAGCAGACTGGTCAGGTGCTGGCAGAGCTTGACGATCGAGTTTGCCGTTAGGCGTCAGCGGGAAGGTTTCCAACATCACAAAGGCGCTGGGGATCATGAACTCAGCCAGTTGCTGCGCAAGCTGTTGGCGCAGTTCAGCCGGTACCAGTTCAACGCCGGACTGAGGCCGGAGATAGGCCACCAGGCGTTTGTCTCCCGAAATATCTTCACGAACGATGACAACGGCTTCGCTTACGTCAGGACACTGAATAAGTTGTGCCTCGATTTCACCGAGTTCAATCCGGAAACCGCGCAACTTGACCTGAAAATCGTTACGGCCGAGATATTCGATGTTTCCATCGGGCAACCAACGTCCAAGGTCACCCGTTTTATACATGCGTGAGCCGGGCGTAGTTGAGAATGGGTCGGTAATAAATCGTTCTGCCGTCAGTTCTGGACGATTAAGATAACCGCGAGTAACACCAGCCCCGCCGATATGGATTTCACCCGCCACGCCAATCGGCACAGCCTGATCCTGCGTATCCAGAATATAAATCTGAGTATTAGCGATTGGCTGTCCGATAGGGACATTGAACAAGTCGTGGGACATGACCTGATAAACCGAGGCCCATACTGTAGTTTCTGTCGGTCCATACTCGTTATAGAGAGCAATAGGTAACTCTAACTGTTCAATTCGAGTATGAAGTTCAGGCAGGCAGCGTTCACCTGCCACAATGAGGGCTCGAAGGGATGCCATATCTTCTTTATTAGCGAGTTGCAACAGACTGAGAGCTAAAGATGGCACACATAATAGGCAACTGATATCATTCTGGCGCAGAGCCTGCAAAATGGCTATAGGGTTGACAGTAATCGCTTGTTCTGGAAGGCATAAACATCCTCCGCGCGTGAGTGTACCAAAGATACTGGCGAGGGAACTGTCAAAGGCGATTGAAGACAAGAGTAAAAGCCGTTCGAAATGCGGATACGTCAATTGTCGGGCATAAGTGGATGCAACGATATTCCTGTGTTCAACCATTACCCCTTTAGGGTGGCCCGTAGAACCAGAGGTGTAGATGACATACGCCAAGTGGTGTGAGGTTAATCCCAGAGTATGAGTATCAGGATTACTCTCTGCGTAAGCGCCAGACACTGAGATGTCGAGCAGCACAGTAGGCAGGCTGCTGTCCAGCGTTTCGCTCAGGGCTGATTGGGTAAGTAGAACAACCGGCTCAGCATCGTTGAGTATATAGGCCAACCGTTCGGCTGGGTAGGCCGGATCCAATGGCACATAGGCCGCACCAGCCTTGAGAATGCCCAGTAAGCCCACGATCATCTCCAGGCTACGTTCAACGCAGATGGCAATCCGGTCATCCGGCTGTACGCCCAAGGCCAGCAGATGATGGGCCAGTCGGTTGGCACGGCGGTTTAGTTCACTGTAGCTGATGGAGAATTCTTCGAACACCACAGCGGTAGCGTCAGGAGCGAGATCTGCCTGTTGCTCAAACAACTCATGGATCAAAGCCTTCCGTGGGAAATCGACCTCAGTGGTATTGAAGTCCACTAGTAGCTGTTGCCGTTCTGCGACAGGTAAGATCGGCAGACTCAGAACAAAACGCTGAGGTTCGATTACCAGGGCATCAACCAAGCCACTGATAGCGGTAGTCAGGTAGTTGGCGACCCGAGCGGAATCAATTCCCGCCACAGCCTGAACCACCAGATTAAAACCCTCACCCAAGTCATCCACAGAAAGAGAAAGCGGATAGTTGGTGCGATCTTCGGTAGTTAGCAAGCGCATACCGTTCCAGACCACATTAGCCGCATCTGGCTGGCTATGGCGATAATTGAGTAAGGCACTGAACAATGGCATCGGTGGAACTACACCACTACAACGCTGAGCCAACGCCAGAGGAGCTTGTTCATGCTCCAGAAGAGTCATTAGGTCATGATAGGTGGCCTGCACCATTTCCAGTACACTGCAACCAGCAAGGGATACCCGCAATGGCAGGGTATTGATAAACATTCCCATTACTCGATCGGCCCCGGCAGAGCCCTGCAAGCGGCCCAACAGCACAGTGCCGAAAACCACATCGTCACGGCCGCTGGTTTGTGCCAGCACCTGCGCCCAGGCAACATGGAACAGTACACTCGGGCTGATACCCAGATAACGGGACTGGTTGCGGATCGCCTGTGCCAGCGTGGTATCCAGCGGCAAATGGGCTTCAGCAATATCTTCTCCGTCATTCTGCATATTAAGCAGGCCAAAAGGGGCTGTAGGGGCATCAACATCAGCAAGTTGAACGCGGAAATAATCCTCATGCACCGAGGCCGGTACGCTCAGGGTCTGGGCGATAAAGTTACGGTACGGCAGAGGATTGGATAGTTCCTCTGCATGCCCTTGTAACAGCAGGCGGATTTCATCGACGATAAGTGCCAGAGTCATATGATCACCGACCAGATGGTGGAAGCTCAGTGCCAGCAACCATTCATGGTTAGCCGGGTCATGGGCGATGTCGGCGGCGAACAGTGGTGCCTGACTGAGATCAAGCCGACGCAGACGTGGGTTGGTGTGGGCCTGCAACTGAGCCAACACATTACTCTCTAACGCATTGCCCTCTGAAGTGGGTACAAAGGTGTTCACCGGTAATAATGCCTCGCGCCAGACCACTTGTACGGGCTGGTTTAGTCCTTGCCAGCATATCGCGGTACGCAGGATATCATGGCGGTCGATCACCTGTTGCAGTGCGTCAAGGAAGGCATCAAGACGTGCACGGGTGTCGAAGGTTATCAGGCTGCATAACAGATAGGTATCCCCTTGCTCCTGCATTCGGTGATGGAACAGAATACCTTCCTGCAACGGGGCGAGCGGATAGATATCTTGTACATTAACCGCCCCGCCGGCCACCGTCTCGACGATCGAGTCGATTTCCGTCTGGGACAGCGTCACCAGCGGCAATAAGTCTGGGGTGAGGACAGTGCAATCTTCGGTAATGCGATTAGGCGGTACGACGAAGACCGGTTTACCCTGATGTGCTTGTATCGCCTGAGCCATGTCGGTGAGTACGGGAGCGGAGAAAACACTGCGCACATCAAGCGCCTGACCTAGACCGCGCAACCGTTCAATCAGGCTGACCGCCATCAGCGAGTTACCACCGAGCTCAAAGAAGTGATCATGACGACCGACACACTCCAAGCCCAGTAACTCCTGCCAAATTTGCACCAGTATTGTTTCCAGTTCACCGACGGGTGCTTCATAGTCACGGGTGACTACTGCTGACTGGTCAGGAGCCGGCAGTGCCTGACGATCAAGCTTGCCATTCGGGGTGAACGGGAAGGTATCCAGTGTCACAAAGGCGCTGGGCAGCATGTATTCGGCCAGATGCTGTGCCAGTTGCTGGCGCAGTTCAGCCGGCACCAGTTCAACGCCGGATTGGGGCCGGACATAGGCCACCAAGCGTTTATCACCGGGGATATCTTCGCGGGCGATAACGATCGTCTCACGCACTCCTGAACACTGAGAGAGACGCGCTTCGATTTCACTGAGTTCGATACGGAAGCCGCGTAACTTGACCTGAAAGTCGTTACGGCCCAAGTATTCAATATTGCCATCCGGCAGCCAGCGGCCGAGATCACCCGTCTTGTATAACCGGGCATCTGGATCTGTTGAGAATAGATCAGGAATAAATCGTTCTGCTGTCAGTTCCGCACGATTAAGATAACCGCGGGCCACGCCGACTCCACCGATATGGATCTCACCGACAACACCGACAGGCACCGGCTGACCCTGTGTATCCAGAATATAGATTTGGGTATTGGCGATAGGCTGGCCGATAGGCGGTACTTTCTCATCTTGTGCATTGCATAGGTAGAAAGTTGCACAAACGGTACTTTCCGTTGGGCCATAGGCATTGATCATGCGTCGTCCTATTGCCCAGCGTTTGATCAGTGTTGGAGAACAAATCTCGCCACCTACGACCAGAGTCTGTAGTGTCTCAGGTATTGTCTCCAATGCAGCTAATGCCGTCGGCGTCAGAAGCATATGGGTAATGGCATTTTCTTTCAGGGTATGGAACAGCTCAGGACCAGGCAGGATCTTTGTCCGTTGAGCGAGTTGGAGGCGAGCCCCTGTCAGGAGCGCCATGCAACATTCCTGCATGCAGACATCGAAACTGAAAGAAGCAAACTGCAATAGGCGACTATCGGCTGTAATGTTAAGAGCCTTTATTTGCGCATTAACCAGATTACACAGACTACGGTGCTCAACCATCACCCCTTTAGGTTGTCCGGTGGAACCAGAGGTATAAATCACATAGGCCAGATGGCGTGAAGTTAGCCCCAGTATTTGAGCATTGAGGTTTTCTTCCGACTCTTTATCAGAAACAGATAATTCTTGGGCATCGAGTATGACAGTAGGCAGATTACTATCCAGCACCTCAATCAGTGCAGACTGGGTAAGCAACGCCACGGGAGCGGCATCCGCCAGCATATAAGCCAAGCGTTCCACAGGATAGGTCGGATCCAGTGGTACATAGGTGCCGCCAGATTTAAGAATAGCCAGCAGTCCCACCACCATCTCCAGACTGCGATCAACGCAGATGGCGACCCGCTCATCCGGCTGAACCCCCAGCGCCAGCAGATGATGGGCCAATCGGTTGGCGCGGCGGTTCAGTTCACCATAGCTAAGCGACAGACCTTCAAACACCACGGCGATGGCATCAGGAGTGCGCTTAACTTGTTGCTCAAACAACTCATGGATCAGGGCCGCCTGCGGGAAGTCCGCTTGTGTGGCATTGAAATCCACCAATAGCTGTTGACGTTCAGCGGCAGGCAGGATCGGCAGGCTAAGAATGGATTGCTCAGGTTTAGTTGCCAGTGCTTCAACCAGTCCGCTGATTGCAGTGATCAAGTAATTTATCAACCGTAAAGGTTCAACGTCCGCAATGGCCTGAGCAAGCAGGCTGAAATCCTCTCCCAAATCATCTACTGAGAGGGTCAGCGGATAGTTGGTACGTATTTTTTCGTTCAACATGCGCATACCATCCCAGACCTTATTATCCGAACCTGGCTGGCTATGGCGGTAGTTAAGCAGGGCACTGAAGAGCGGTAATGGCGGGTTCACGCCGCTACAGCGCTGTGCCAGTGTCAGAGGTGCCTGTTCATGTTCCAGTAGTGCCATCAGATCATGGTAGGTAGCGCGCACGACTTCCAGTACACTGCGATTAGCCAGGGATATCCGCACTGGCAGCGTATTGATAAACATCCCCATCACCTGATCGGCGCCGGCTGAGCCTTGCAGACGGCCAAGCAACACTGTCCCGAAAACCACATCGTCACAGCCGCTGGTTTGCGCCAGCATCTGGGCCCAGGCCACGTGGAACAGTACGCCAGGATTGATACCGAGACGTCGGGCCTGCATGCGGATTGCCTGCGACAGCGAGGTATCCAGCAGAAAACGGGCTTCGGTCACATCCTCGCCGTCACCCTGTATATTAAGCAGGCCGAAAGGTGTTGTTGGGGCATCGACATCAGCGAGTCGGGCGCGGAAATAGTCCTCATGCACGGAGGCGGGCACGCTCAGGGTTTGGGCGATAAAGTTACGGTAAGGCAGAGGGATCGGTAGCGTTTCTGTCTGCCCCTGTAACAACTGAATAATTTCGGCAATGATAAGCCCTAACGTCATATGGTCACAGACTAAATGATGAAGACTCAGGGCCAACAGCCATTCATTGCTGGTTGGATCGTGGGCAATGTCGGCAGCAAACAGCGGCGCCCGGCTAAGATCGATCTGGCGTTGACGCGGATCGGTGTACGCCTGCAATTGGGCCGGCA
>NZ_VCDP01000083.1:0-7866 GCF_033949345.1 Xenorhabdus littoralis | reverse complement strand
GCTGCCGTCCTTATTCACCCGGTCATCAATGTAGATGAGTTCCAGTCCGTTGTTATTCTTCGGCGAGGAAATACCCCCATGCACACCCCATGCCCCGTCAGCGTTATAACCGAGGACATTGGCTATCTGATAGTGACCGGTGCCGAGTTTGGTGACTGTTGCGCCTTCCGATTCGTCGTTGGTGGTAAATTTACCATCGGGGTGAATTTGGATGATGGGGGAGGATTTTTTGTAATATCCACTGCCATCCACCGTTGCAGATACCCCATCGACTAAAACATCTCTCCACGGAGTCCATTTAACGGCCTCATAAACATTTCTGATTCTCATGCGTGACGAGTTGTAGTTAACATGCAACTGAAATCCGTATTCATTATGAGCATTTCTGATATCTATACCCGGCCCATACATTCCGGATGAGTTGAGTGCCTCCGCATACCCATAGAATGCCCTGTTTGGCTGAATGTCGTTAAAATTATTTATCGCCCCACCTCGTGCTCCTACCTGATATTCCTCACATGAAATCTTATTATTCAAAATACCATTCAAACCCAAGTTATTAACAAACGCCTGTTTATTCTGAATGTCCGCCCCGTTCGCAGATTTATCCAGTTTCCCCGTTACCGCCGCATACAACGCCTTGATTGATTGCAATGACACTGTTTGACCGTTAGGTAGGGTCACATCCACCGTGCCATTCTGTGACATCCACCTGTCCATGTTCTGAAGAAAATTGACAACATAGCTGCTGTTGGCCACGATATGCCGGACACCGTCTGAGATGGAGTCAGGGACAGTCGTTTGTATCTGGTATTTCACGTTATTGAGGGTTACCGTGGCGTTATCCGCCAGTACCAGTTCGGTATCCGAGTTCACCGCCTGAATCATATGTAACAGGTTACCGTTGCCGGACCGGATTAAAATAAGCTGTGCCGGGGCAACACCATTGATGTTGCTTTTAAACTTGGTGCCCGTGCCGCGAACCATAGCGGAGCCGGACACGGTAGAGATTGTGCCTTGTGAATAGAACATAAGTTATTCCTGGGAAGTCAGAAGTAGTCGTCGAAGTTAATCGCGTAGATGTCGTAGTTGATGGGCTGGTAGCTGAAATGGTCTGCCTGAAAATATTCAAAATCCATCTTGCCCGCTTCACTGATTGAGATGGTGTTACCGGAGAATTTGAAGCCTGAATCGGCAAAGCGCCAGCTATTGCCCTGAACATTTTTCACCAGTTTTGCCAGCCGGTTAACATGTATCATCGGTCGGGCGATGGTTCTGGCTGCTCCTCGTCCGTCTCTCACGGGTATCATTTCGCCCAGAAAGAACGGGGTGTAATAAGAGGAATAGGTCAGGTGACCAGAAGCGTTATAAATGGCCACACCCCAGTCCGGTTTCTGTAACGGGAAGCCGCTGGAGAAAATCACCACATGGACTTCACAGGCAACCTCATTGTTTACGATGACTTTATCATGCGTCATGCCGATGGCGGCCCCGGGCGTTTCTGTTCGGGCGAATACCAGACATTGCGAGCGGTTCGGGATGGAGTCCGGCACCCGCCATTGCCCGTCTTTCCCTAACGAAAATCGGCCCCGGTAGACGCAATAGCCCAGTCGGTTCTGGTCGGCAATGGTCGATACCCCATTCATTCCCGCCAGTTTGATACCAAAAGACTCCGTATGTTTGGGGTCGCCGCAGACCTGAATGTAGAAACTCCGCTCACGTTCAGAAAAAGCGGCAAAATCATAGAGTGTCTCGTTCAGCTCAATATTCAGATATTCCCCGTCCATAGACATCCGTTCTATCCGGCGGTCTCTGATAATAGATTGTAGTCCCTGCTGACCCACCATCACCGTTTTAATCGGAATAAGGACAATATTGAAATTTCGGGCTTCGGGAATGTGAAATGATTTTTTATAGTAATAATTCTTGCCGTCCCAGCCATCAATAGCAACTGTCCGTAGCAAACTCAACATCTGCGCCCGGTCAGAGTCCAGATAATAAGGCTTCCCCCCATCACCGGGACGGACCATAATGCCTAATGTATCACTCATATTTTCCCTACCTTTACCCGTAATGCCCCGCCGCCGTCATAGACGGCCAGCCCCGTATGATCTAAAGCTATCCGTGCGCCCCCTGCCGCCCCCTTCATCTCAAATGCCCCGTTCTTCGGCAAATTCCAGCCCCCGTGCGGCCAGTTATCCGACCGTATCCCGTCGGCAATTTTTGCCATCGTGATGGAGGCATTCTTGATTTTCGCCCCATCAATCACCGCTGTACCGAGAAAGGCTTCCTTGATAAAGACCTGCCCGTTTTTAATGACAAACACGGGTTCCAGCTTGCCATTAGTCGGATTCACCACAGTAAATTGATTGGCTCTGACACCGAAGTGGGTTTCCACTTTGCCGTTTTTCACCTCGGCCCCGATGACCATTCCGGCTTTATAAAACTGCCCGTTGTAGTTTATCCCGGCTCCAATATCATGAATGGCATAACCGTTGCCGCTCACATCAAAGACGGCGGTGGCCTTCTCGCTAATAATGGCTGACTGCTTATCAAGTTGAACCTGTGTACGTCGCTCATTATCAGCAACAGCTTTATCCGTTTTCGCCTGCGCTTGCTGATTTTCCTGTACGCTGGCTTTAATGTCGTTTTTGACTTCCCCAATACCCGTTTTTACCTCCGCTTTCACTTCCTTGATGGATTGTGCCCATGCCTCTTTCTCATCCGCAAACACCCGGTCAAGCCGTTTGATTTCCGCCTTGTTCTCGCCATCCCGTGCCCACAACTCAAAGGAATTTTCCTGAATCGCCGCCCCGTTAATCAGGGCAGCTTCCGCCTGATAATCCAGTTGATTCTGTATCCGCTTCCCGGCCTCGGCGGTGAGGAACCGATCACCCAGCTCTTCTATGATTTCCTTGGTGTTATCATTGGGTTCACCATCCGCTTCAACAAAATGTGACTTACCGAATTCGTTAACACTGCGAACATAAAACCAGTATGGAGTTCCCGCTTTCAGTTGGCCTTTTATCCAAAATTTTGCAATGCCTAAAAAATCAGCCTGAGACTCAATTTCATTGATGTTGGTGATCTGTTTTTCGGAAAACCAAAACTCAAATTGTGTATCCAGAGTTTTTGGTGCGCTAATGTGAGGAATGGCCTTAAGCTCAAAAAAGCCCGGTTCAATATTAATAGCAGAGGGAGCAGCGGGCGCGCCAATCACCATCTGAACCTTAGTTTCATCCCCCAGCATACCGTTATCATCACGGGCGCGAACGCCGACCATATACACGCCAGCATCCAGACCATTAAAGTAATATTCCAGCTCTTTAGTGCTCCCACGTGACACCACTTTATTATCGCGATACACGGCAACATCAAAGGTTACATTGCGGTTTATGGTTGTTGTTGCCCACATAGCGCGAGCCTGAACCTGAGAGCTATCGAGAACATATGCAATGCTCAATCGCTCAATATTGGGTAGGCGGATTACGTTTTGCGTGGCAGGATTGCCCTTGAAATCAGCGCCGTGATCAACAATAGCCTCTTTCTGAGGTTCATGCTGAATACAGGTGAAATTGTAATTCCCTGTTTTGGCGTCTTCGGCAATACTCATCACCCTGAACAGACGGGTAACTAGTGATTTTTTAGATATCGAGAACACGCCCCATTGCCGCAATCCGACAGGTTCTTCTTTCAGTGTAACCACATCCCCGCTGACGGATTCGATATCAACCCGAACAAACTTCCCTTCTACTCCCATGTAAGAAAAATAACCTGTATCACCTTTCGAAAATTCGGCTGGTGCATCAAGGCGAACCTCTTTGCCTGAGAAGGAAAGTACCCGCCCACCAATACGGGCAGTCGCAAAACTGTTATCGGCAATTTCAACAATGTCGCCGGGAATGCAGTTAATGCCTTCCTTTCCTGTGCTGAATGTTATTGAGTCAGTTTCCAGCTTTTCAGTTTCAATTATCCATTTGCCAACGCGATGAGCCTGTCCACGACTGGTACAGCCAAATGCTGTCACTTTCTTAATATTAATACCAAGACGGGCTACCAATTCATCATCTTGAATCATTTCCCGCTCATCTTTCCAGCCGTTATCTGGGTTAGTCCAAGTAACCTCAATGGTTGTATGTCGAGCCTTTTTGGACGCAGAACTGTAGTTAAATTTTCCCTCAACTACGTTGGCGTTGGTAAATGTCCACACAGGATCAGATGGCCTGTCCTGAAAGCTGGTGAGTTGCAATCCATTCCAGACCTGCATCCCCCGAAAGACAGAAGCTAAATCATCCAACACATCCCGTGCCTTGCGTTGGGTGGCGATGTAGGCGTTACAGGTAAAGCGCGGCTCCATTCCACCAAACCCATCAGGCACCATCACATCACAATATCGGGCAATGGCATACAAGGAGAACTTATCGCAGCCAAAAGACCCCATCAACTTTCCGATGCCATAGCGCGTATTGGTTACCAAGTCATAGAAGATCCAAGCCGGGTTATTGGTGTACGCGGGTTTGAATCGCCCTGTCCATACCCCCTTATATTCGCGAGTCTCAGAGTTGTAGTTATCCGGCATCTGAACAATCATCCCGCGAATATGATAGGTGCGCTTGGGAGTATCAGCGAACAGTGACCGGTCAATACGCATCCCCACCACAGCACTATTGGGATAACTCATCAATGTATCGGTGATTTCAGTATAACTGGCCCAGACTGTACCATTGCGAAGCTGGTCGTTTTTACTGTCATCCGTTAAACGCGATACCCTGATTTGAAATGGCTTTTTCTTTGGTGCATCAATAGTGTGAGATTCTAAATACTGACCGCTGATTTTAGCAGGGCCTATCTGAACCGTCTTGGCATGTGCCCACCCATCACCATCATTCACCGCAATAGCCAGTTCTACTGAGCTGTTGCTTTGATTGCCCTTACTGTCTGTTTTCACCAAGCCACTGACGCCTAGAGTAAACCTGACCCTATCCACATCACGATTAGATACCGTCCTGAGAATGGGGGTATCTTTTTTTACCTCAACACTGACGGGAATCTCACTTTCAACAAACGGGTAATCGCTCAACGGTTCTTGGGATTGAGTGCCAGCGCGCCACTGCACAGTGACACCATTAATATTGGGATGTCCGTTTTTATCAACAACTGGCGTCCCATTAATTCTGAACCCGTGCAAGCCACCCACAGGCCCCTCTATCTGGCCTTCACTAATCAGATCAACAACCCGCAAAAATTGTTTATTTTTTAGATTGTCATCAAGTAATGTCGGTGTGCTGCCACCGCCTCCACCTTTACCCATTATTCCGTCTCCAAACCCTGAGAAATCACATTTGATCCCACAACCATCTCACCGTAAGCAATCGGCACCGGATAGCCCTGCCCGATGCGATTTTCCAGTGAATTGAAATACTGGTTTCCGTCTTGCTTGCTTGAACCTATTTCGGGACCGTTAGGCATTTTGGTCAGCATAGATGCCAGTCCTGCGCCGATCAGAGCAACACCCGCAATGGCTAATCCGGTAGCGGCTGTAGCTGCTGCACCAGACGCACTCGCCCATGCAGCTAATGATCCCCCTCCCGTCCAGAACGCTGCTGCAATCGCAACAACACCCAAAATAGCCATACCTACCCCGTTCCCACCAGCACCCCCCACAACCGGAACGATAGTGACCGTATCGCCATCATTCAGGGGGTGATTCATGCCAGCAGGGATGCTCGTTTCTGTCATATCGCGCCCAGCAATACGTACACGGATATGTCCATCAGAAATGGCTTTCTGGAATCCGGTTAATTGGTAACACAAGCACCTAATGGCCTCCGCTGCATCACGAACCTCTAATTCGTAGCGACGGCCAAATCTTCTAAGATGGCCTCCAAGCTGTAACTTGACCATTGTTTATGCCTCCAGACTGAATGTGTGTATTTGAGCCAGTAGCCGTCGTAGATATCGCGTTTGCTGATACGGTCTGGCCTGTGATGCAGGATGTGTTGATTACCGATATAGATAGCCCCGTGACAGGGTGTTTGACTGCCTAGGCAAATGAGAATGATGTCGCCTTCCTGTATCTCGTCAACCTGCTCCAGTCCTTGAGCTGCGATATTATCGAGGTAAAGATTTTGTCCAGTATTCCACCATTCATCGTCACGGTTGAAGTCGGCTAATTCGATACCCGCAAGGTGATATGCATCCCGAATAAGGGAGTAGCAATCTTGTGTACCATGTATAAATTCCCTGCCTAATAGCCGGGGAACGGGGCGGAATTTATGCACCCGATTACCACAAGCCAGCCACCACGGTAACTCTGTTTTGATTTGCTGCTCCCGGTCACCTGCGCTCAATCGGGGTTTTCCATTTGGATGGCTGTGAACAATGGCTTCAATGTCCGCAAAGCACTCTGCGGTTATCCAGTCATCAGGATTAATTTCAAAATAGTGCTTAGGATCGGGCGAAATGTTACGGCACGGGAAATAACGACCGCCTGAAATCAGGCCGCACGATTCCCTCACCCCCTCCGCTTTCGCGTGGGCGATAATGTCTTGTTCAATCATGGTTAACCTAGTTTGTTAGCACCCAAAAAGCCGCCAAAGGGCATGGATTGAGGGCGAGGAAAGCGCTTGATGCAGCCCGCGTATTTTTTGGAGCACCGGTCTTTGAGTGGATTAGTAGTTGGCTGGTCTTTCTCGTCTGCCACGGGTGGGCCATCATAGCCACAATCAGAATTGCGGTATTGCCAGCTACAAATATCAGCCTGAACCACACGCGCGGGGATCAGGGCGCCATCTGTTTCACTTGGTAAGGCCAGCACATAGGTTACGAAGTCCGCGTTCGAATCCTGTTTCTGCTCTATTAAATATTTGCTCACTGCTTCTCGGGTCGGATCTGCCTGTGGGTTGCTATTGGGAAAATTGACTGTATCCAGATAAATCTCCGGCACTTGGTGGCGTGTCACAACCGCGCCTAAAGCATCGTTGAAATCCTGATTGATTGCCGTAATGAACCCGTTAACGTTGGCAAATACCATCTTGGGTCTGGCGCTTGGGCCTTTACCATTCATTTCAAAACCTGAAACCTCCACAGGGTACGCCTCGTAGCGCATTCCTTGCCAGATAACTGGTTCCAGCTTACCATTCATGCCATCATGAAAGCGGTAGATATCCCCACCGAACGGCGTTAAATCTATTTCATAGAGATTAAGAATTGCGTTCTGACTCAGATCAGTAACCGCAATCCGCATCTCTTTTGGAATATCCCTCATGCGACCACCTCTTCAAAGAGACAACTGACAGACCAGATCACCCGCTGCCGGTTCACTGTCCATGAGCGACAAACAAAAGTACGTAGTTGGTTATCGTCACTGGTTAGCCATGTAAAAGACTCTACAGCACCCCTTGCCTGTAGAAATTCATCAATGGCTTTTCCTGTTTCCATTTTCTCAACAAAATTAAGCTGGTAGCGTTTCAACTGGTTATTAATACCGTCTTTGAAGCGTTGTTCGTAACCGTCGCCGAACTTGATAACCTTTACGCGCGGCTCATGAGTCACCTCGTAGTTATCCTGTGGCCGCCATTTGAATTCTGGTTTTGTCATATTTCACCCATTAAAAAACCCTCCGAAGAGGGTTATTTAGATTTCGTTGCTTATTTTCTTAAGCTTTTCTTTTGCCATCTCAATGGCTTTGTTTTCAATATGTTCAAGGGTTAAGCTCTTGTCATAGGAAAATTCAACAGATGTTGAAAGTTCTCTCCTATCATTTTGATCCATGAAAACATCAACCGCTACCTCAATGGTTTCCTCACCAAAAACAAGTCCTTTTTCCATATCGTATGCTAAATGATAACCTGAATTCCGTTTAAG
>NZ_VCDP01000082.1:0-5056 GCF_033949345.1 Xenorhabdus littoralis | reverse complement strand
CTTGCCCCCGCCGTTTTGCAGATCGCCCCCCGACGTCACATTCAATGCGGACAGCCCCTGCAACGTGCCGCGCTGGTTATCGATAGTGCCCGTCGTGTTCACGGTCAGCGCTTGTTCGGCCAGCAGTTTGCCATCGCTGTTATCGAGGCTCTGCGTGGAGACATCCACCTGTTTGCCGCTTTGTGCAGTTCCACCACGGTTATCCCAGTGGCCCTGAGTGCGGATATCCAGCGCGTCAGCCGCATCGAGCAGCCCGTGCTGGTTATTAATCGACTGATGACTGTCAAGCAGTAAATGTCCCTTACTGACGATTTTACCCTGTGCATTGTTCAAGTGCTGCGCCGTCAATTGCAACGTTTCGCCCCGGATGTCGCCGGACTGGTTATTGATGTTGTCGGCCACGGTCAGACTCAGTTTTTGTTCGGCCGACAGCTTGCCGCCGGGGTTATCAACGTTGCTGCTATCAATGCTACCGTTATCAATACTACGGGCAAAGACGTCAACCTGCTTGCTGCCCTGAATGGTGCCGTCGCGGTTATCCCAGTGACCGTCAGTCTGGATCTTCAGCACATCATCGGCTTTAATGAGTCCGTGCTGATTACCCATGTCCTGATTGATCTTAAGCTGCAGGTGCCCCTGACTGACAATTTTACCTTTCGTATTCGTCAGTGTTTGGGCTGTCAGTTCCAGCGCTTTACCTTGGATATTGCCTGACTGGCTATCGATGCGACCCGTCGCCTTCACCGTCAACTGTTGGCCGGACAGCAGATTACCCCCGCTGTTATTGATATCAGCGCCCGACGTAATGTCCAATGCCGATTGACTCTTTAACGTGCCGCGCTGGTTATTCAGGCTGCCGATATCAAGCCGCAGGTTGCCGTTGTTACCCAGCAGACCGTCGGTGTTGTTCAGCAATCCGGTCACCCGCCAGTATTGCACCGTCTTTTCAAGCACCACCAGATGCCCCTGCTGGTTGTTCAGGGAACCGGCATTCAGGCTGAGTTGTGGCGCTTCAATACGGCCGCCGGTGTTATCCAGCGCCCCGGTCAGTGCAAAACGGCTTTCTCCGGTCCCAGACTGAGACCAGACCGCCTTCTGGTTGAACAGATTATTGGCATCAATCTCCCAGCGACCGACACCTACCCGTGCCTGCTGTGCGTCAATATCGCCCGGGGTTTTTACGGTCAACTGCTGACTGTCAATTTTTGCCTGTTGCAGGGCAACGCCACCGACTTTTGCGGCAATCTCAGCCCGGCTAGCCGCCAGTTGGCTGTGGCTGATATCCACCCGCTGGCCGGTCACGTTGATATCGCCCAGACTGAGCAAATGGCCGCTGGCCTGAGTATTCCCCTGACTGCTCAGCGTCAGGTTTGCCTTATGTTTCAGCGTACTGTTAGTATCGCTGCCGGCCAGCAAATACCCGCGGCTCTGAATGCCCCGGGCCGACGTCAGCCGGATATCACCCACGGCAGCCAGGGTGCCGGACTGCTGAATGTCACCGTCGCGGCTCTGTACCGCAAGCTGCCCGCCGCTGTGTAGTTTACCGTGATGTTCAATCCCGTTCCGGGCGGTCAGGGTGATATCGCCCCCCACCTGAGTGACGGCTTCCTGCTCGCCCGATTGCCAGCTCAGCCGGCCTTCGCTGCTGACAATCAGCGTTTTCCCCGTCTGCAAATGCCCGCCCTGATTACGCACCCCGACGCCGGCTTCCGTGCCTATCATGCGGATATAACCGCTGTACATGCCGCCCATCTGCCCCATGTCTATCGCCAGTTCGGGCTTTTTGTCATTTTCGGCCAGCGGCGTCACTGTTTTGCTGTCCGCACTGATGCGATTACGCCCTGCCACCACCGCAAGCTCTTCTTTGGCCCAGACGCCGGCATTCAGCTTCACGGCCCGCGCCAGAATATCAACATACCCGGTATCGTGGCGCGGGTCCCCATTGAGCCCGCCGCCTTCAATGCTCACCACGCCCCGCTCGACCTGATACCCCGCTAGACTGCCGTCGGCATTCAGCTGCGGCTTGCCGGTAGTCAGGGTCATCCGGCCGGCATTGATGGTGCCACAACCGTTACACACAATCCCCGACGGGTTGGCCACAATCACCTGCGCCCGGCCGCCGGCCACTTCCAGAAATCCCCGCAGCTGGCTGGGCTTATCGCTGTTGACCTCATTAATAATAAACCGGGCCGGTGCGGCATTGGGATCGAGGCGGGGGTTACCCTGTATCATCCCGGCCAGTTGGGTCGATGTCATCAGCGCCGAGTTGTTAAGAATGGCGCCTCGTTGGTCGACATCAAACTGCTGATAGGGGTTATGTGATACGCCAGCCTGATTGGGTGCATTGATATTGACCTGCGGCAGGCCATTCTGGGTTGTTATCACTTCCGGACGCTGAGCAGGGGCTACCTGCCTGTCAGCGATGATACCGTCCGCCAACGCCTGCCCGGCAAACAGTGCTGCCCCCAGCAACCACACCGCACGGCGCACCGTCACCCACAGGCGTGCTCCCCCTGTGCCACGACATTGCCCGGGCGCACGGCTGCAGCTGCGGGTCAGTTCCGAGACCACCCGCAATTCACCGTGCGTGCGGCTGTAAATAAGGCTATAACACTGTTTGTTCATAAATCATTCCGTCCAGGTCAAATAAATAAACGCAACATTCATTGGTGATAAAGCTAATCGCGGTTATCAGATTTCCAGATTGAGGCTGAAACCGCCGCTCACGCCCGGGGTGTGAAAACCGGCGGGCTGGTAGAATGGCACCCCGGCAAACAGGTCATAACTGAGCCGGCGCCACAGCGTACCGCGCACGCCCAACGCACCGCCTGCCAGCTGATGCCCGACCAGATGACGGGTACCCGGGCCATCCACACGACCATAATCCACCGCCCAGTAAAGCTCATGACCACGCGACAGTACATTCCAGGCGAGTTCATTACGCCAGAGCAGCCCTTTTTCGCCGGACAGCATCTGCTCGCCATCAAACCCGCGCACGGTATGACGCCCGGCAATCGCCAGTCTGTCCTGCGGTGTCAGCGGGTTTGCACTCCACTGCCAACGCACTTTGGTGTGATAACGCCAGGGCTGTGTGCCCCATTGAAAAGGCACATTCAGACTGATATCACCCAAAGCCATTCCCGTGCGGGCACTGCCCCCGTGGTAGGCTTCTTCCGGTGCCGGCAACGCACCGAAGGCGCCGGTTCCCCGCCGCCAGTTGATGCCGGCGTCCAACGTGATATCACCGAAGTAACTGCGCTGGCTTAAGCCTAATTCCCAGCCCGCAGTACGGCGGTGTTGTTGGGCTATTTCGATATTCCCCACAGCATTGGTGGAATGGCGGCGAAAGACGCGCAGATTAAGGGTGGTTTTGTGTGACTGATTGCGGAATAACAGCCGGGATACCGTGAATTGCGCATTCTCGCTTTTGCCGCTGTAGGCCAGGATTTCGTTTGCGTTGGCGATATTCTGGTGATAAGTGTAGTCGTTGTAGTTGGCAGAAAACGCCCAGTAACCGAGCGGGAAGACGTAGTTAACGGTACGGGAACGGTTCCCAAAGGGGCCGGGCTCAAACAAATCCTTGCCGATGTTGGCATAGAACAGATCGTTCTGGGCAAAAGGCGCATCAATCGCCAGCGTCACCGACCCCAGGTAGCGGCCGGTGCTTTGGGCACCACTGTCATCGAATCCCAGACTGAGCCGGAACGGACGGCCCTCTTTCCAGCTGATACGCAGGTCACTGGTCGCCTCCTGCTGACCGGGTTCGATTTTTATGTCGGCCTCAACACTGGGCACCCGTTTGAAATTCTCCAGCGCCTGCTCAATATCGCGCAGATTCAGGATATCGCCGGAGGCAGCGGGCATGGCATTCCACAGCCGCCCACGCCAGGACACCGGCTCATCAAAGCGGATATGGGCAATGCGGCCGGGCTGGAGTGTCAGCGTCAGCACACCCCCGGTCAGATCCTGCTCCTGCACCATCACGCGGGTGGTGACATAACCTTTGGCCAGAATGGCATTTTGCACCTTATTATTGACCAGCAAAATCCCCTGTCCACCCAGGCAACGCCCTTTGGCATCCCCTGCCGCCTCCAGTGCCCACTGAAAACGGTGAGCGGACTCTCCTTCCAAACGTAAGGTATTGATCTTAAAACAGGGATGTTCATCAGCCGGATAATCAGACAGGCGCACGTCGGGGCGCGTGAGCCGGATATCGGTATCCGGTGTCTGTTGCTGTTGTAGCGCGTGCTGCCTTTCCTGCTGCCGGAGTTGCTCCTGAGCATCCAGGGTTGCAGCACGTTGTTCGGCTACTTGTGATTGCTGTTTTTGCTGAATAAAGGGCGGGTCATCGGCCTGTACAGGGGAGAATGCAAGTACAGTCCATCCGGCCAGCCCGGCTATCATGTTGCGGGAAGTTACCGTTGCCATAGTAAACCCATCGGATACGTAATTATTATTTAACAGTAATAAGGGAGTTTTAAGAAGAGGTATTATGGTCGGTAGGGTTTAATTATCAATCATTAAGGTGATATATTCATCGCATGGGTGTGAATTTAGACGATTTGACTCTAAAAACGCAACAAAATGACAATGAATTAACAGGATAACAACACGTTATGCGTAACATTAAGCAGATTCATCCGGTTTTTAATTTAGTCAAAACAAAAATACTATGAATATTATTAAAAAATATGATGAATGGTGTGATATTCAGAGTATTCCTAAATCAGTCACTCCGTTGAACTATTTATCGCTTACCGCCAGACATCATCTTCTGCATCACCATCTGTCCGAACATGCCGGCTGACTGCCTGACCTGCCCCACGCCCTGGTTCATCATGCCGCTGATATCGCCCATTCGCACCCCGGCCCAGGCCAGTGCACCCAGCCAGACCATCGGCAGAACAATAAACAGCATCCCCATCACCAGCGCCATGATTAAATCATCCGAGGTGTTCTGCAACCCGGCCAGATTAAACAAACTGTGGGTGTCTGAACCGTACAGCGCATCCAGCAGAAAGCTGTCCAGCCAGAGGGCCAGCTCCCACCAGAAGGT
>NZ_VCDP01000081.1:0-611 GCF_033949345.1 Xenorhabdus littoralis | reverse complement strand
AACCAACATGCGCCACTGACCTTCCAGCATGATGTACTGGGACGGGAAACAGTACGTGAAAGTGCCAACGGGTTTATCCTTGTCAGCCGCTACACCGCGACCGGATTGCTGGCACATCAGTCGGCGGGACAGGCCACCCCATTTTTCAGGGAAACGCTGGCACAAAATGACCCATATTTTCCGCCGCAAGCCTCTGCGGTCAACCGGAGCTGGCAATATGACCGTGCTCATAATGTGCGGGTGATTGACGACAGCCGCTGGGGGCAAACCCGCTACCGTTACAATGCCAACGACCAAATACTGCATACTTTGTTCGAGGGTACACGTCCGCATGAAGAACAATTTAGCTATGATGCCAACGGCAACCTGAGTCAACATCTGCCTGTCGACGCCTACGGTGCTATGGAGCAAATTACGCAGCGTCAGAAAGCCGGGCGGGTGGTGCAGCAAGGAGATATCCGCTATCGCTATGATGATAACGGGCGTCTGGTGGAAAAAACCGAACACCGTGACGGCTTCCGCCCGCAAATCTGGCGCTACCGTTGGGACAGCCAAAACCAGCTCACCCACTGTGAAACTCCGGATGGTTCTCGCTGGCATTATCGCTACGA
>NZ_VCDP01000080.1:0-10232 GCF_033949345.1 Xenorhabdus littoralis | reverse complement strand
ACTGGCTAAAGCCATAAAATGATAGGAGTAAATCATGTCCCGCGCAACGCGCAGGACATGGTTACAATCCCTTGCATCTTCCGCCTCAAATTATCAAAGGTATTATTTATCGGTGATAATTACCTCAATATCATTTGTGTCTAAATATACCCCATCACCATCAAAAATATTACGAACATGGTTTCTGGATATTTCTTTGTCATACCTAAATTCATCACGTAGTTCCGTGTAATAATCAGAACCATGATGAACTAAATTATCGATGAAAAATTGCATTTCGGTTTTATTCATTGTTAAGTTTATTTTCATATCACTTTCCTCAATTTTTCGGTCATATCAAAATATTAGCAAACTATTTCAATAGTGATAATCACTTCAATATTATATTGAAAACATAAGATCGTTAAATTAACACGTTGGGGTACTAGCAAATCCTGCTCGTACTGCATGATAAAATTGCTGGTTAATTTCCTCTGTCATTCTTTGTAAAATTAGTGACATTTCTGGCCCAGCAAGCTGTGGTGAACCCGTTTTAAATGGTGGGTGTGGATCATATTCAATAGCCAGTTCAACTAGTTCCGCAAACTCAGAACCTCTTAATTGTTTAAGTACTAATAAAGATGCATCAAACGAGCCTGTTGCCGGGCCAGAAGTATAAATATTGCCATCAATAACAACGCCACTACCTTCCACAGCTATCGCGCCAAATTCTGATAACATAGAAACAGCACTGAAATTACTGGTCGCCCTACGATTTACTAATAATCCAGCCGCACCAAGAACTAATGTTCCGTAACACGTCCCGATTAAAAATTTAGTTTTCGGGGCTTTTTTAGCAAAAAATGCAAGCACTTCCATATCTCTGACAATTTCAGGAGGTACCATGCCTACAATCAATACATCTAAATCATCAGGGCATTCATCAAATGTCATTGTCGGCATTGTCGGCCAACCAATAAAGCCTTCTACTAACTCTCTTTTTTTCCAAATGAAATAGATTTCCGCAGAAGCAATTGTAAAAACAGATTGTGCTCCATTAATATCCATTGGCATGAAACCCGGGCAAACAAATATACCAACCTTAATTGGTGTACCTTGGCTTACCCTGCCTTTGGAAACTAATTTTATAATTGATTCCGTTGTCTTACCGTAAGCTTCATTGATAATCACAGATACCTCACTTCCTCAATCTTATTTTTTACTGGTTAGTAAAATAATGACATTTGTTTTATACTCTGTAAATGATTATTTTACCGAGTAGTAAAAAATGAAAAAAAAGGGTCGTCCGCGTTCTTATGACAGTGAAATAGCCATCAACAATATTACTTTTCTCTTTTGGCGCAAAGGGTTTACTGCCACGTCTTTAGACGACTTAGTAAACGAAACGGGGATGAATAAACCAAGTCTCTATGCCGCATTCGGAAATAAGTTAGCTATTTATAAAAAAGCTATGGATAATTTTGGTACTATCGCAATCACACGTTATGAAAATACACTTAAAAAACAAAATGAAAATGACACAATCCTTGATCGCATAACCCGTTATTTAACAGCTTGCATTGATTTATATACCGGTGAAAACGGAAAGTTGGGTTGCATGGCTTTATCAACAGCAGCGGCAGAGGTAGAAATACCTGAAATTCAACAATATCTTGCAATGGTAATTCAGGTACAAACTGATCAAATAAAAAAAATTCTAAGTGAAACACAAAATAATGGGGAATTTCTTCCTGATACGGATATTGACATTATTGCTCAATTAATTATCGCTATTTTACATTCGATTTCTCTACGTGCTAGAGCCGGTGAAAATGAAGTAACGTTAATGCCGCTAGTACGTAGTGTCAGGATGATTTTAGAGCCTGTAACAGTGTCAGCAGAATGATTGGTAAGGATCAAATACCCACCAGCAATTTTTGTGATATACCATCTGTCGCCATTGAAACAGTTTTCAAAACCACCATTTTAACCTTGCCCGTATACAAGCTTAATTGAATGAATGAATGAATGAAGAATCCCTCTTCCTTCAAGCACAGGAAAAGTCTTTAATTTTGCATAGACTGCGGGTTCATCATGCTGAACAGATCAAACACTGGCTGGGTAAACCAACCGTGAAGCGCCACCTAGAAGTACAGATACAAAGTTATTTTAAATCGAAATTTGTATGTTTATAAAAACGGTAAATGAGTGCAGCCAACAAGGCTGCAACTTGAAAGACGACAACTATATAAATTGTGCTACGAAGACATTGCTGCCATGGCGGGTGGAATCAGACTCATAAGTTCATCTTTCGATGCTCCATCACGAGCCTGAAATGAAATTGCCTGCATAATTCCAAGAAAATATGATGCCAGTTTTCCAACATCGATATCAGCAGATATTTCATCATCGGACACACCTTTTTCTAACCGTGTCTGAATTAATGCCAATGTGTTTTTACGCACTGTTTTAAGATAAATATAAACATCCTCATTTTCTTGCCGGTTATTCATTATTCCTAAAATAAGTAAACATCCTCCAGCACGGTTTGACGTGGCAACATCCACTGAACATTCCAACATTGCCCGAATATTTTCCTGTACGCTGCCAGCTTCATTAAGCTTATCCATTGCTTTAGCACCGACAGTCTTAATGTAAAGTTCAACCGCCGCATAGAATGTTTTTTTCTTACTGCCAAATGCCGCATAAAAACTCGGGGGATTGATATTCATCGCAGCAGTGAGATCAACAAGCTGTGTTCCTTCATAGCCTTTAACCCAAAACAGTTCCATTGCTTGTTGAAGCGCAATATCTCGGTTAAAGCGTCGTGGGCGTCCTCGTAGTGTCATTATAGATACCATCGTTATTTTTGTAGTGACTATAACATAAATATCTTGATCCCATTTCGCAAGTCATATATTTTTGTAATCATTACTACAAAATTAATCAATAACCCCCCAAGGGCAATAACATGGAAAAAATGCAATCCAACATCGTTAATCATTGCCATACGGTAACGAAGCAAAAAACAATTCCTTTCGCCATTTATATACTGACAATCGGTATCTTTTCCATGGTAACCAGTGAATTTCAAGTCACGGGTATGGTGCCAATCATGGCGCATGACCTCGGTGTATCCATTTCTCAAATCGGTTATCTTGTTTCTCTTTATGCCTTGTCCATGGCTTTTGGTGGCCCACTTTTAGCCATAGGATTATTAAAAACACCACCCAAAAACGCATTAATTATCCTCTATATCACTTTCATCTCTGGCGAAGCTCTTGGAGCGCTGGCAAACTCATATTCCATGCTGGTGATTGCAAGGATCATAACCGGGGCGGTTTCGGGGGCTTTCTTTGGCGTCGCACTTGCAATCTGTATAGAACTTGTGCCCGATCAACAACGAGGATGGGCTGTTTCAGTGGTGCTTGCCGGTATTATGTTGGGAACGATTCTGGGATTGCCAATGGCTAATTTGATAGGCACATATGCAGGTTGGCGAGAAAGTTTCTGGACAACTGGTGTGTTAGCCACAATTGCGGGGGTCATCAGCATATTTCATCTTCCAGCTATCCCAAAACCACCGATAATGAGCTTACGATCAGAACTCAATAACTTAAAAAGTCTAAAATTATGGAGTGTCTTTTCCACCAGCTTGCTGATTATTGGCGCAACTTTTGCCGCATTTACTTATTTCACTCCAATATTAAAAGAGATATCAGGTTATAGTGATGACATGATCGCCTGTTTACTCATTCTCTATGGAAGCGCCACGATAGTAGGCAATACGGTGGTCGGAAAGCTGTCTGAACGTTACACAATTATAACCTTAACCATAGGCTTAATTTCCCTGACCATATTTCTCCTGCTATTTGGTTTATTTGCAGATAAAAAATCCCTTGCTGCCTTAGCCCTAATTGGTATTGGGTTAGTGGGCGTTACCATGAATCCAGCTATGGTGACACGTGTTATGCGAACAGCCAATGGCCGCTCACTTGTTAATACTGTTCACACCTCAGTGATTACTCTTGGTGTCGTCATTGGCTCTTTTCTTGGCGGATTCTCGATTAGCTTAGGATGGGGGTTAAGAGCACCGTTATGGATAGGTGGATGTATGGCGCTGATTGGCCTAATAACGTTATTACCCGACATTCGTACTTTATATCAGGAAAAAAATATCATTGATAAATAATGACCATCTATTACAAAGTATTTTCTAGTAAAAATACAATCAATGCAGGCGGTATTATTAAAAATAGATAATAACCGCCTCCCTTTATCATTATTTAGGCATGGCGGATATTTTCGTTTTATCTAATGTCCAGACAAAATCTTTCTCGACTACAGGTTCAAAGCCGAATTTTTTATAAAGCCAACTTGCCGTAGACGTTACCAAGGTGACATGCTGTACATGAGGAATAACCGGGTGCTGTAAAATACACTCCACCAACCAGCGTCCTAATCCTTTCTTCTGATATTCATCAATAATAAATACATCTGAAAGATAGGCAAACATAGAAAAATCTGTGATTAATCGGGCAAAACCAATCTCTTTATCACCATGAAATAATGCAAAACATAAACTATTTTCTATTGCTGTCTGAACTTTTTCAAATTCTATTCCTCGCGCCCAAAACAATTGCGTTAATTCACTATGAACAAATTTAATATCAATCTTGCTTTTATCCGTAGTAATCCAATATTCACCTCTTTCCCATGTTATATTTTCTTTCATCATTTTTTCCTTTTTAATAATAGGTTGAACTGTGAAGGAAATTTACCATAAAAAAAGATAAAAAAAGCCATGCTACAGCACGGCTTTTCAACATGATAGTATGTTAATTAATCATTTCTCTGTAATAATGACCGATATAATAACCCACCAATAGCGCCACCAATTAATGGAATCAACCAGAATACCCAAAGTTGCTCCAATGCCCACGTTCCCTGAAAAATAGCAACCGCAGTACTTCTTGCCGGGTTAACAGATGTGTTTGTTACAGGAATACTGATTAAATGAATAAGAGTCAAAGATAAACCAATCGCTAATGGTGCGAATCCTGCCGGCGCATTCTTGTCTGTTGCTCCCAGGATCACGATTAAGAAAAAAGCTGTTAATACTAATTCAATAATAATTGCAGCTTGTAATGAAAAATCGCCGGGAGAGTGGTCACCATAACCATTAGACGCGAAACCGCTTGCTGTTGCATCGAAACCACTTTTACCGCTGGCGATAAGGTAAAGTACCGCTGCCGCTGCAATCCCTCCTATTACTTGAGCAATGATATAAGGAATCACATCTTTTGCAGAAATACGCCCACCGGCAAATAATCCCAACGTTACTGCCGGATTAAAATGTCCCCCTGAAATATGCCCGACGGCATAGGCCATCGTTACCACGGTTAAGCCAAAAGCCAGAGATACCCCCACAAAACCAATCCCCAGCTGTGGAAATGCCGCAGCTAAAACAGCACTACCACATCCTCCAAACACTAACCAAAAAGTACCCAAAAACTCTGCTGATAATTTTTTAAACATTCTACGATTCCTCAATGATATTGGCATGAATGCAATAGAATCCCAAAACAGTTTAGTTAGTATTTTTAAATATGGGCAAGGAATCACAGGCAGAAAAGAAAGGGATAACAATATTGTTAACTTAATGATAAATAGTATCTAAAAAATATCTCGAAAATTAAGATGCAATAACTAAAACAACCTGAGTTTAATATACACCCGTAATTCTTTAAGTTGGGTATAAACTCAGGTTGTTGATTTATCTAATCAATAGATTATTTTATTACTGCTGTGTTGACTGTATCTGATGCCTGCCAAATACGGTATTTCACTGTCTCCGATTTTGGCGCATATACCACTATAGGTAATTTGCTGTTGTAACGTACAAACGCATCTTTACCTAATTGAACCTGTACAAAGCGTACAGTTTCTGGTTCGTGACATGCCATTTTCGTTGAGAATGGGCCAGTGACTTTGTTTAGTACATAATAATCATATCCCCACCCGTCCAGCACTTCTGTCTTCAACTGGCCACCAAACCAATGGTTGTTACAGTCTACTTTCATATCCTTGCCAATCATCAACTCAACTCTATAGTTGTTTTCATTCTCCAGGGGAGGAAGCTCAATCACGCTACGAGCCATTCCCTTAGAAGCAGCAGGATAAGGAGCTACATCTTCTAGTTTTTTGTCAGCAAAAACAGAAGTCGAGACCATCAAAGCAGCTAAAGGAAATAGATATTTTTTCATATATCACCTCTGAATATATTTAAAAAGGAGATTGAATCATAACAACAAAAAGACTGAGGTAAATTATGTTTTTTTGGCAATACACTGATTTTTAACACCATTCCATAAAGATAAAATTTACTCCCAAAAATGACTATTAACTTTTATTAATAATTGTTAAGTACACAAAGCTTACCAGATCTTTTTTATGTGATATCTCTCAAATCTGATATTACAATGGGCTGCTACACTCATACGGTGTGGTAGTAAATTTCGTATAGGAGGTCTTATGTTTCCAGAACATCGCGATTTAGTATCCAATCTGAGAGAATCACATCCCCGTTTCCAATCCTTGTTTGAAAAACACAATCGACTTGACCAAGAAATAGTGCAACTTGAAGGCCCAAATGGAACGGGCTACAACGATAAAGTTGTGCGTCTGAAAAAAGAAAAACTACACGTCAAAGATGAAATGCAACGGATTTTGCAGTCTGAATCTCTGAAGTAACACTGCTAATAGTTTTAACGCCTACTTTATTAACAAGTGGGCGTCATATAAAGTTCTCATTTAGAGAACACCATCTAACTCAATATACACAAAAAAGCCACCATAACGGTGGCAAAAACTGGAGCAATGGTTTTTGTTATTTATGGTTTTACCATTAATTTTTTCCCATTAATTACTGGGCGGCAGCCACTTTCTGCCGAGGTTGTCTCTTAGTTTTCGCCTTTGGATGTGGCGTGACATTCTGGACTTCACCTGGCTTAGAAATGAAACGTACAAAGGTTTCATGGCTGACGAACGTTGCTCCACAATTGATGTTCTGACATTGGTTATAGCGTTCCTTTGTTTCGCTTGAATGCTCGAAGCTACTACGAGTATGCGCTGACTGACTACACAGAGGACACTTAATCATATTGTTCACCTTTCTTGAAATAACACCATCTCGTCTGGTGAACAATATACCAAAGATCTCATGTTGAGATCAAGTTTTTATTTCGGGATCTTTCGGTTTTTCAGCCACAACCCCATCAATCTTAATTTCAAGCTCCAATGTGGTGGTAAACCCGCTGTCATTAAGATTGTGAGTCACTTTCACTATCGTCCAGTCCATGCCATCGATTTTTTCCTTGAATCCATCAATTTTAGCCAGCATTTCAGGATAAAGGTCTGCCCGTCCCTTCGCTAAAGTGATTGCAAACTTTGCAGACCTTCTCTGCATTTTTAGCCAAACAGCCTCAGCAGCACGCGTTGCGTCTTCCTTGTTGTGGTATATGCGGGAAAGTGTTAAAACATTTCCCTTTGCGCCTGACATATATTTTTGTGCTATCTGCTGGGTTGTGGTTGTTTGATGGGATTTAAGTGATGATGATTCTTCTGACTCATAAGAAAGACTGCCATCGAAACTCAAACCCCCACCACCACTTTTCGCGTTCAGTAACCCCATTGAAGCTGGGAGGTTTAAAATCGTACTCCCTGCTTTTGCCGCATCCTTCAAGGCATCAAGTTTTCCTCTTCCTTTTGGTTTATCTTTTTTGTTATCGTCTTCCTTTTTATCCTCCTTCCGTGAGTCTTCATCCGAAGATCCGTTCCCGCCGCTATAACTAACGGATACATCAATTTTCAGGCTTTTCGATTCCTCCCGCTGATACTCAATTGTCTGTTCAGAGGCAGTACGAATATTCCACCATTTCGCCACAACACCAGTATAAGCATCGCGATCAGAGAGTGAGAACCGATGACTATCACCAGCTTGACGGGTAATCTCAACCACCGGAAGCTCTTCACCACTTGATGATTTATTTTGCCCTTGGAGAATAAACAGCAATACTCCATTTTTAATGGAGGCAATTGCTCCTTCTTGCTGTGCCAGACGAGTTAAAAAACTCAAGTCAGATTCATTGGTCTGATCGATATGCACAATAATATCTTTCAATTCCTTCCCGACTAGAAATTTCAATTTATTTTTTACCGCTATCGTACTGACAACGCTCTCTATCGTCTGCTTATGATAAGACTTATCGTGCTTAGCATTCAGCTCACCACGTAAATCCGCACTACGGGCACGAACGGTGAGCCTGTCAGGCGCACCGCTATGTTCGATTTCATCAACTACAAATTTACCTTTTGGTGTCAGGGCCTGCCCGTACCAACCTAATTCCAATGTCAGGATATCCCCTCTGGAAGGCAGATCAAGTTTGCCATCTGAGTCATCCAGCTCGAGATCGAGCTGATCTGCTTCAAAACCACGGTTATCTGTCAGTGTCAAAGACATCAAACGTGACTGGATTTTTCCTGTGATATCCTTGTTATTAGTCTCCAGACGAAAAGCTGGTGCCCCTTCTTTACCAGTGACTAAATCAAATTGGGGAACCCAATCCGTTTTTGGCATAAATTGTTTCAAATCCATCATGGGAGGAATCCTTTAATTTTTTTCATGCCCTCATCCTTCAGTTTCGAAAGATCATCCAGAGATTTAGGCAATTTGTTCTTCATGTCAGAAAGCTGATCCTGTAAATCGCCCAACATTTCAAACAAATTGTTATCAACACGCCGTAAAGTCAGTGTAAAACTGATTTTTCTTGCCGCTCCGCCTGACATAAACTCCGTTTTCGTCTCATCAATGCTTTCAATGACAAACATGCCGTAGATTGCGCCGCTGCCATCAATCAAAGACCATGCTTTGCCACTGTCGGCCATCAATTTCAATGCCGCCAGTGAAAGAGAGCCACCAGTCAGTTCAGGATAAAGATCTCCCGACAACGTTATTGTATCGTTATCCGGACCAATAAATTGCCATGCAGGCCGTGCTCCCACACGGCTATTAAAAGCATGTCTCCAGCTTTGTTTATATTGAAAACTTTGGTAAGGCGTGGTTTTCAACATAAAAACAAATAAACCAAGTGCAGCCATCATAAGAAATCTTCTCCTCTGTCAGAAAGTGAGCTACGCATACGGGCTTGCTGCATACGTTCCCGTTGTTCCAGTTCCTGTCTGACCATACGGGCGATATCCTGTGCAGACTGTCCCTGAGAGCCATAGACATAAATGTTATATTGTGGTGCCGCACCGGATTGCTGCTGTGGTTGGCTCCGCATCTGTTTTGCCTGAACTTCCTCATAAGCGTGAGCTGGCAGGCTTTGGGCATGTAACGGCGCATCCTGTGCCGCTACAGGCAACGACATTGAGCTGACGGCAAGTCCCAAGGCCGCAAACTGCGCCGTTTTTACCCTACTGGTCACATTCGCTGACCCACTGATAATTTCAGGGCCATGCTCACCAACAATTCCATATTCACCAGCAGAAATTAAACCGCCTTTGTCATAAGGTGGAAGATTAACAGTCTGTTTAACCCCTGTTCCATTATTGGTTGTTATTTCCTGAGCTACTGTTATTTTCTGCTTTATTTCCTCATTATCTGATTTCCAGAATTTAAACAGGTCAGTAATTTTAGAAAACTTCCCTTTCAATTCTTCCCATTTTTCATTAATGCCATTTATCAAGGATTCAATCATATCAGCACCGGATTTTTTTAATTTCTCCGGAATTTCACTAATATTATTGACAATTTCATCCCACTTATCTGAGATGGATTTTTTAATATTTCCCCAAACTTCCAATGTATTTTTAGAAACAGCATCCCAGACACCACTGATTGTTGCCTTTATACTTTCCCATTTTTCAACAACACCTTGTTTAAGTAATTCCCACTTTTCTAACAAGGAAGTTTTAATACTCTCCCAATATTCCATCGCGCTAAGTTTTACTGATTCCCAAGCACCTTTGATGATATTTTTTATACTTTCCCATACCAGAAAAACACTCTGCTTAATACTTTCCCATTTTTCAGAGAGGTAAGTTTTAATATTCTCCCATGCTTCCAATGCATGCTGTTTTACCGGTTCCCAGACGTTGCTTAGTGAAGTTTTAATCCCTTCCCAAACCGTGGAAACATACTGGCTCATTGCCTGCCATTTCTGGGACAGTCCTGACTTGATACTGTCCCA
>NZ_VCDP01000079.1:0-22472 GCF_033949345.1 Xenorhabdus littoralis | reverse complement strand
CCTCTTGAACTTTCTTATATAACTAAAAGCCCTCTGACCGATCCACCTAATATTACATTTTCAAAAGTGAAAAATCTGACTATATACGATGAAAATAATGGAAATCTAATTACCACCACACCCGTTCAGATGACCAAAAATTCGATTGGCAGTGATTACATATATAAATTATCTGTTTATTTAATTACAGAGAGTGTAGGTGTAAAAGATAAAGATTCCATTACATATACAATAATAGAAGATAAAACTAGCACTAAAATAAGTCAGATAGCGACAGTAAGAACTATTAACCTCCAATCATTACGGCTTACCATTGACACCTCTTTTTTAGAATCACCCAGTTCACCAAATATTCCCCCAAGTGGGAGTTTGTCAACATCAGTCACTACCACACTACAAGGTGACAGCGGTCCAATACAGTCAGGATATATTTTTATAGTAGATAAATATATACAAGAAAAATTGCAGGCGGTTAATGTTTATGATGACAAAGCTTCTACAACTCTACTTCCACTACAAACTATTGACCCATATCAGGGAATATTGATCCGTTCTGATGATACAGGCAAAGTCTCTTTTAAAATTTATCCACAAAAGACGGTTTCAATTGCACTTGATTTAAGTGCCATGATCTCCGGGGTTACTCCACCAATAGCTACTGACACTCCGATTTTTATCATTAACCTAGATGATATTCCTCCTTTTAAAAAAATACTTCCGCCTAACATTGCTGGATATTCAACACCTTTAACATCTGATGGATTAAACAATTTTCAAGTTGCTGTGGAGCATTATAAAAATGCATCTTCAGGCGACTATATATTATTTTTCACAAAAATTACGGGCGATAAGAAGAAAGTTTATAGCGAACATTTTTTTAGGGTAAAGAATGCTAATCTAGAGCTTGGTTCAGCTAATTACCATTACCCATTGCCTTATGGCATGTTTAAAGTAGGTGTTCCGACTGAATTCTCTTATATGGGTGTATATGAATCGGGCGTGGGGGCAAAAGTCTCCCTGCCACTAGATGTTACTTATAAGGGAACAGGAACAAATGAACCTTCAAACAGAGTAAAACGGGATTATGATTATTGTACCGTTTATACGAGTACTTATCTCGATCCGAACGACCGGCATATTCTCGGTCAAGGTGTTCCCTTTGGCATTGAGGCGATAAAAGCCTATCCAAGTAATACATACCACCCAAATACAGGGTTATTTGTTGTCGTGCCAGGCTCTAGTGCCTCAAAAACACAAGTACCACCAGGTTATGAAGTCACAGTCACGATTTATGTAGCATCAGAAAATAAAAATTTCTCAAAAAGTCTGAAAACAAAAATTATGCCAGATCCAATGATAGTTATTAATCAAGGTATAGAAAACTCATTCTTATGGTTTAATGTTCCATATGAAGATATTGTTAATATTTTACCTTATATTGGAGAAGGGGGAGGCCCGGGGACTATTCACATTGATTATTCCTTTATTAAGGATGGCAATCCCCAATATGGAAAAGTTTGGTATGGATATATTGATACAAGGCCAGAATAATCATCCATATTAATGGATTATGTTTAAATAGGTTGTAATTGTCTGTTGAAATTAATTAATTTATATAAATTTCTTTAATGAAAATATACTTATAGATAATGACCTTATAATACGTGAAGAGAATTAGTCGACCAATATCATTAATGTATATTCTCCATAATAATAAAAATATATTATAGAGTGACTAATTCTCTTATAAAAGATTCATTAATGGCAATGAAAGAAACAATATAAATAACAATAAGTTACACAAGGTGATAAAATGATTACTATAAATTATGATAAACTTACGACATCATTACCCGATAATATAAGCCTTATCATCGGGCAAATGATTCCTCTTGAACTTTCTTATATAACTCAAAGTACTCTAGTCACTCCACCTAACATTACATTTTCAGGTATGACAAATCTGACTATATACGATGAAAATAGTGGAAATCCAATTACCACCACACCCGTTCCGATGACCAAAAATTCGATTGGCAGTGATTACATATACACATTATCTGTTTTTTTAGTTGTGCAAAATAAGGATAATACTTCCAAGATAAAGGATAAAGATAATATTACATATACTATTACCTCTGATCAAAATATCGATAAATTAACCAGGAAAGCGATAGCAAGAACTATTCAAAATCAGTCATTACTTCTTACCATTGATACTCCCTTTTTAGAATCACCCAGTACACCAAATCTTCCTCCATATGGGACATTATCAACATCAGTCACTACCACATTACAAGGTGACAGTGGCCCAATAAGGTCAGGATATATTTTTATAGTAGATAAATATATACAAGAAAAATTGCAGGTGGTTAATGTTTATGATGACAACGCTCCTAAAACACCACTTCCACTACAAGCTATTGCTCCATATCAGGGAATATTGGTTCGTTCTGATGATAAAGGCAAAGTCTCTTTTAAAATTTATCCACAAAAAACGCTTTCAACTGTGCTTGATTTAGCTGCTATGATTCCTAGTGTGACTTCTCCAATAGCAGCTAATTCTCCTCTTTTTATTATTAACCTAGAACCTGTTTCCTATTTGAAAAGTATACTTCCGCCTAATATTGGGCAAGATTCAACCCCTCTAACATCTGATGGGCTCAGCCATTTTACAGTTGCCGTGGAACATTATAAAGATGCATCTGCAGGCGACTATATATTATTTTTCAAGAAAACGGCAAAGGATACAAAGAAAGTTTATAGCAAGCATTATTTTAGGGTGAAAAACCCGAATCTAGAGCTGGGTTTAATCAATTACTATTACTCATTGCCTTATGGCATGTTTAAAATAGATGTTCCGACTGAATTCTCTTATATGGCTGTGTATGAATCGGGCGCGGGGGCAAAAGTATCCCAATCACTAGATGTAACCTATGTGGGAACAGGGACAAATAAACCCTCAGACAGGGTAAAACGGGATTATGATTATTGTACCGTTTATACGAGTACTTATCTCGACCCGACCGATCAGCATATTCTACCTCAAGGGGTTCCCTTTGGTGTTGAGGCGATAAAAGCCTACCCAAGTAATAAATATCACCCAAATACAGGGTTGTTTGTTGTCGTGCCAGGCTCTAGTATTTCAGCAACACAAGTGCCACCGGGTTCTGAAGTCACGCTCACGTTCTATGTAGAATCAGAAAATAAAAATTTCTCACAAAATCTGCCAACACAAACCATGCCGGCAGCAGGTACAAATGGAAGTGCATTATTAGTGTTTCATATTAAATATGAAGATATTATTGATATTGAACCTTATGATTCAGGAGGAGCAGGAACTTTTTCCATTGATTATTCCTTTATTAAGGATGGAAACCCTCAATACGGAAAAATTTGGAGCACACCTGTTGATTCAAGGCCAGAATAATCACCTATATTGATGGATAAAGTTTCAAAATATTTAAATTTTGTTGAAAGAAAATTATTTAGCTGAAAATATTTAATGGATAAGAAATTTAAATTTTCAAATATTTTTAAATAAAAAGACTACAGGAAAAGCTTATAAACATGAAGGGAATCAGTCTACTCATAATATAATCGTATATTTTTATAGCAAGTAAGATACGTTTAAAATTGACTGATTCTCTTATAAATAACCATATATGATAGTAAAAAGTTAATATAGGTAACGGTAAATTCACATTTTTAATTACCAAATTAAATAATTTTTATGATATGAAAATTTAGGAAAGGTGCATTATCACAGTGTGATAATATCTAAATTCAGTATAAAAGTATATTTTTGCCATAAAACCCCATGTTAAAATAAATATTTTTTACAATATTTAATATTAAAAAACAACATTATTAATTAATCTTGGATTCACATAATAATTTATACAAGAGGTGATAAAATGAATAATACCGTTTATAATAAAATTACCGTATCATTACCCGATAATATAAGTCTTATCATCGGGCAAGTCATCCCGCTTGAACTTTCTTATATAAATCCGGATGCTTTACTAACTGCACCAAATATTACATTTTCAGGTCTGACAAACATTACGATATCTACAACTCATGGAGATCCAATTACCACACCCGTTCCGATGACAAAAAGTTTGAGTGGTAATGATCACATATACACATTGTGTGTTTATTTAATTGTGCAAAATAAAGATAACAACCCCAAAATAAAAGATAAAGATACAATTACATATACCATTACCTCTGATCAAAATAGCGATATATTAACCAGACAAGCGACTGCAAGGACTATTCACAATCAGTCATTACTGCTTACCATTGATACCCCCTTTTTAGAATCACCCAGTTCACCAAACCTTCCCCCAAATGGAACATTGTCAACATCAGTCACTACCACACTACAAGGTGACAGTGGTCCGATAAAATCAGGATATATTTTTATAGTCGATAAATTTCTACAAAAAAAATTACAGGCCATTAATATTTATGATGACAAAAATCCTATCACTCAACTTCCACTGCAATCCATTGGCGAAAATCAGGGAATATTACTCAGTTCTGATGATAAAGGCAAAGTTTCTTTTAAAATTTATCCACAAAAGACGGTTTCAACTGTGCTTGATTTAAGCTCTATGATCTCTGGAGTCACTGACCCAATAATTGCTGATACCCCGATTTTTATTATTAACCTAGAGCCTGTTCCCTATCTCAAAACTATACCTAGACCTAATATTGGAGGGTATTCAATACCTTTAACATCTGATGGATTAAACAATTTTAGAGTTGCCATAGATCATTATGAGAATGCAGATTCAGGCGACTATATATTATTTTTCACTCAAACGACAAAGAATAATAAGAAGGTTTACAGTGAACATTTTTTTAGAGTAAAAGATGCCAAGATAGATCTTGGTTTAGGAAATTTCCATTATGTATTGCCTTATGGCATGTTTGAAGTAGGTGTTCCAACTAAATTCTCTTATATGGCCGTATATGAATTGGGCGTGGGAGCAAAAGTCTCTCAGCCATTAGAAGTCACTTATGAAGGAACAGGAACAAATGAACCCTCAAACAGGGTAAAACGGAATTATGATTATTGCACCGTTTATACGAGTACTTATCTCGATCCAGGCGACCGGCATATTTTAGGTCAAGGAGTTCCCTTTGGTATTGAGGCCATCAAACTCTACCAAAGTAATAAAAATAATCATCCAAATACAGGGTTGTTTGTTGTCGTACCAGGCTCTAGCACCTCAAAAACACAAGTACCACCGGGTTCTCAAGTCACAGTCACGTTCTATGTAGAATCAGAAAATAAAAATTTCTCAAAAAGTCTGCCAACAAAAACCATGCCAAATACAGGTTCAGGTCCTAATAACGACCCATTATTATACTTTAATATTCCCTACGGTGATATTGTTAATGTTTTACCCTATATTGGTGAAGGAGGAGGTCCTGGGACTCTTTCCGTTGATTATTCCTTTATTAAGGATGGAAATCCTCAATATGGAAAAGTTTGGTATGGGTACATTGATACAAGACCAGAATAATATAACTATATTAATGGATTATGTTCAAATAGGTTTCACTTTAGGTTGAAATTAAATTACTCAGATAAGTTCATTCATGGGTAAAAGTTTATATTTTCAAATATATTAGAATAAAAATAAGATTATAAAACTTGAAGGGAATCATATCACTGATAGCACCAATATACATACATTTTTCATAACAAGTTAAATATGTATTTTATTAGTTAATTATATTATTGTCTTAATGATAGTGAAATGAGGTTTTTATTAAATTAAAGGATTGAATATTATAAAGCAAACATCAATAAAAAATCCATACATATAATTAAATGACCAATACATTGTATAAATAATTTACAGTAATACTTAACCACTCATTTGCGGATTAATAATATTACAATTAATTATATTTACCCTGGTGATATAAAAAACCTATCAAGTGATAAAAAACTTTCATTAGATTTTACTTTTAATAAAATATAACATTGAAATAAAAATAACCCTACCAAATAGTAACAATTTATATAAGGTAATAAAATGACCGCTATTAATTATAATAAAATTACGACATCATTACCCGATAATATAAGTCTTATCATCGGGCAGGTCATCCCGCTTGAACTTTCTTATATCACCCAAAGTGCTCTCGTCACTCTGCCTAACATTACATTTTCAGGTGTGGAAAATCTGACTATATACGATACAAATAGCGGAGATCCAATTACCACGTCCGTTCCAATGACCAAAAATTCTAGTGACAATGATTACATATACACATTGTCTGTTTTTTTAATTGTGAAAAATAAAGACAGTAATACAAAAGTAAATGATAATGATCCTGTTACATATACGATAACAGAAGATTACACTCACGAGCAAATAACGTATACAGCGACAGCTAGGACAATCAGCAACGAATCACTAGCTCTCCACATTGAAAAACCATATTTAGAGTCTCCTGATGCAGAAAACTTTCCTCCCAATGGAAAATTATCTACATCAGTCAATACAGTGCTAAAAGGCGACAGTGGGATAATACCTTCAGCATATATTTTAATAACAGAAGTACATTTAGCAAAAAAATTGCAGGCAGTTAATATTTATGATGACAAAGATCCGACAACTAAACTTCTACTACAAGTCATTGGCCCAGATCAGGGAGTATTGGTAAGTTCTGATGATACAGGAAAAATCTCTTTTAAAATTTTTCCACAACAGACACTTTCAACTGTTCTTAATTTGGGAGCTATAATCTCTGGAGTCACTCCGCCAATAGCGGCTAATTCGCCTCTTTTTATTATTAATCCCAAACCTGTTAATCCTCTTGACACTATAAATTGGCCTAATATTTTAGGATATTTCAGCCCTCCTTTAAGATCAGATGGGGGTACTAATTTTACTGTTGCCGTAGAACATTATCACAAAGCAGCACCAGGTGATTACTTATTATTTTTCACTAAGAGAGATAATATAGATAAAAATAAAATTTTTAGTGGCCATTATTTTAATATAAAAAATCCAGATGAAGAACTAGGTTTAAGTAACTATTCCTTCTCATTACCTTATAATATGTTTCATTTAAATACCCCTACTGAGTTTTCCTATATGGCCATCTATGAATCTGGTGTGGCTGCAAAAGTCTCTCAGTCACTACCAGTAACTTATGCGGGCGGCGCAATATACAAGCCATCAGATAAAGTAAAACGGGATTATGACCCCTGTATAGTTTATACCAGCCTTTATCTCAGTCCTGAAGTTGAAACACACTATATACCTCAAGTCACTACTATTAGTTATGATAGTATAAAAAATTATCTATTTAACACTGCTCGTCCAAATACTGGGTTATTTGTTGTCATTTTAGGTTCTAATGATTCAAAAACAAATGTACCATTAGGTTCTAAAGTCACATTGACTGTATATGTCGAATCAGAAAATAAAAACTTCGAATATAGCCCTAAACCACAAAAAATACCAACAACATTAGATAATGATGGGTATGCAAAGGCAGTTTTTCATATTGATTATGATATTCTTGTTAATGTTAAAGACTATCCTAATGGAGGATCTGGAAACATCTGGTTTGACTATGAAGTTTCTATAGAAAAAGAAATAAAATATGGGAAGGTTTGGACAGGGTACATTAGTACAGTACCGGAATAACATAATTATAAATGTGGAATGTAAGTGTATTTTTTATAAAACTCATCTTACCTACAAGAAATCAGGATATAATTTTGCGTTTTTTATTATCATTATAGATGATGATTAAATAATATTTTAAATATCGTGAATAATTTCCTTGCTCTCTACAACTAAGGAAGCGAGGAATCATCATCTGAATGCATCTCTATTGTGGAACAGTTATCTAATTATATTATAAACTAAATTAATTTTTTAATTAAGAGGAAAGAACATGGACATAAGCAATGTAGATAAAATATATGAAGAATCATTAAAATTAAACATTGAATCACCATTCTTATCATTTTCCACTGATCCACAGAATAAAAACAATAAAATATTTACTAAAGTCACTGCGACAGTTAAAAATACGAATGGTGTCCCTATTCCAAAATTACGTGTATTCATATTTTCTGCATTAAAAAATAATCTAGAAAAAGTTAAGATTTATGATAGAGATAATACAACAGAAATTAATTTACATCAGCAAGATGGACATGAAGGTTTTTTTGTAGATACGGATAGTCAAGGAAATATATTGTTCTTTATTCATCCTTTTTCATCATTACCTATCATTCTTCATTTATACTCACTGGTCATTGATTCTACAAATATAGTTGCTGCAAATGATATCCTATACGTTGTTGATAATACACTGGAGAATATGGATATCGAATTTGATCAACCAGAGATCATTAATTTTTGGGGAGGTGATTTCAAATCAAATGGAGAATATAATTTCTTCGTTAAAATAGAAAAAAACCCTGTTGTTAAAAATGGAGACTCCATATTATTTTTTGCTAATGATAAATACATCAGACGTTCTATTCAGGTTGATAACAATAATTTAGGTAGTTATTCAATTGCTTTACCTTATGCTATATTTGAAGAAAATGTACATTCAAAATTTTATTATGTTGTTATCAGAAATTCAGGTGACATAATATCAGCTAAATCCTCTTATATGGATTTAGTTTATAAAGGAAAACCCAATCAACCCTGGGATGGCGCTAACAGAGCATATGAAACCTGTGAGATATATTCCAGTGGTCACGTCCTTATAGAACAACATGATGTTATTAATGATGGGTATCTAGCTGAACATGCAAGTAACCCACATAACGAAGGTTTATTTATTAAAATTAAAGGCACCAATGATCCTAATGATACAAATAAAGTACCTTTTGGATCTTCAATAACATTAAATTTATATATTCAATCGAGCAACAAAAATTTCACACAAACTTTTTCTGGTTTAATGCCAACACACCCAGATGAAATAGGAGGAGATACTGCAACACTGTTCATCGGAATAGATAATAATTATTTGAAAGGGGTTTTTGGATACACAAATGGTGATGATGGTAAAATTGCTTTTGACTATCAAATAGGAAATGATGCTGATATAGATGTTATCTATGGCGGGGTGTGGAATGGATATATAAGCACAGAACCCTTTGCATGATAATTAAAATTATTTGAATATAGTTTTAATTTTAACAAATAAAAAATAAAAGGGTTTATATAATTAAACCATTTTGATAATAAAAATTAAGGAGGTTTTCTAATGAGTAATATAATTTCATTTCCACCTACTGGATCGAATGTTATTATCGGGCAACAGCTAATCCTTAATGTAATTTTAACATCCGATAATGAAATACCTTCTGATACAACTGTTTATATTCAACCTAATCATGGCATTGAATTATTAAACTCAATACCCGATATTACTCTTTTTGACAATGGGAAAAAAGGGATGTTCGTCATTGAGTTACTGGTATCGTCAGATATCAATAGTGGTGATGTTGCCAGTTTTCAAATAGTTCCATCATCCAGTTCAGGTAGCTTTCCTACTCTGAATATAGAATATAATGTTAGGACATTGGATCACAATTCACTGAGGCTAGAATTTGATCGAACCACGTTGGATGTTCCTACTGGTTCAAATATTCCTCCTAATGGAAAATCATTTACTCTTGTACATACAATTATTAAAGACGAAAATAAAAATTTCATTCCCAACTTTGCTGTGACTATAAGTACAAATGAAGATCGAAAATTGGAAAAAATTAATTTGTATCAGTCCGATCAGCTTAACCCTGTGGAAATTCAACCTGCATCCAATCCTAATGCTGATAATTCAATATATTTATTATCAAATGAAAGAGGGAAATTATCTTTCTATGTCTACTCAAAAAAAGACGAAACTTTAGTTTTAAACTTTAATTCTCAAGTTTATGGTGTTACTGGTGCAATACCTTCATCTAATACGTTGATTATTAGTAATAGTGATCCTAATGTCTCACAACATAAATTACCCAATCCACAAATTGAAGGTTTTCATGGTGGGCAGTTAAATAACGAAGGAAATACACTTTTTAATACACTAATACCCTGGTATGAGGGTGCAAGAAATAGCGATTCTATCGAATTTTATGTTAATGGCGTTATGAAAATTCCCTATCCACTTGTAAGTACAGATAAATTAGGGAAATATGAAATACAATTGCCTTATTATATTTTCCCTGTAGGGGAGGTTGCTAATTTTTACTATAAAGTCGTTCAGCCTTCCAGCGCGAACTCTTTAATATCCGATCCTTTGGAGTTAACATATACTGGAGAATCTTATCCTGCTCCAACTTATTATGATAAATGTGTTGTTTATTCTAGCTTTGGTGTTGATGATTCTAACATCATAGATGATTTTGATAATACAGATTGTGTTGATATCGAAATGAATAATATTGTCACTTGCAGAAATATGTCTAATTATATTAATAATCAAGATGATGCAGGGTTGTTTGTTAAAATTACAGGAACTAATGATCCCAATGATAAAACCAAACCTTCGTTAGGAGCAAAAATAAGGTTACACTTACAAATTTCGGCAAGGTATAGAAATGTTGATAAATATCTATATGGAAATATACCTTTAATTCCAGATTCTAATGGAACAACCGCTGATGCAATAATAAATATTCCTTATAAGCATTTGACCGGGTGTTCTGAATATGAAAATTGTCATACTGGGTTAATTGTCTTGACATATTATATAGATAATGATGATAAGAATTCCCAGGCTAAACCTTGGAAAGGCAGAATTTCTACCGCTGTTGCAGGAACATATCCTCCTGATTGTTTATCGTGATTTAAAAAAACCATGTAAATAGAGATATATTTATATTCTGAATGTTCTTTAAGGAGATTATGGTAATAGATAAAATTATCTTTTGTTATAAAAAAACAAAGTTATTAATCAAGAATATTGCATTTTAATTAATTTCTATTAGAGGAAAATAACCATGTCCAATACATCTTTACCTAAACCGACTCTACCTCAAGCTAAACAAGGTATTATAAATAAAGCTGAAATAGGCGATACAGTTAAAATATACGTCCCAAAATACTATGGTATTGCTGACAAGGACGAGATTAAACTTACATTTGGTTCCATTTCTATTCCGATTTTTAGCGTCAAAAATCCAGACGGGTTATCTGATCCATTTTTGATTGCCGAAGTGGGCAAATCAGACATTCCAGATGGTATTTATGGGCTGTATTATACCGTTCAACATTTTACCAATTTTACTTCTAACCAATCAGAAGTCGCAATTATAACATTTGTTGATAAAGGAACAGTGACTCCACCAACCAGTAACGACAAATCCTTTATCCTCATGGGTGCTCGTTCTACCCTTTATACTTCGGCCAATGCCCTCTATGGACCACAGCGCATTACTGCATGGGATAAGAAAACCATGGAACCCGTTGAAGTAACTTGGAAATATGAAGGGAATCCAAAAGTTAACATGTCTTGGCAATCTTTTACCGGCTCATCCTTTTTAGATAATGCACCCGACTTACCACTCACAGCGACGTTGGGGCAACATTCAATCACACTCAATCCAATCAATATTTTTAGTAATGGGGGTACATCAGATAGTGACTACACTCTGACGCCTGTTCCTGGTCAACCAGACGGTACTCCTGCTCGCTTTAGATCCAGTTTTGCTGCGTTAGCCAATAATGGTGATCTCTATGCCTGGGGAGGTATATTTCCAGCAGGAGGAGGCCGGTTGCTTGGTTCTAATGTGAAAAAAGTTGCAGCAGGCGCGTACGGTTATATCGCCTTGAAAAATGATGGTTCACTATCCGCTTGGAAAATACCGAACGACATCGATTTCGAAATAGCACCCGAATCTTCTGAGTATGTTGATGTTGCCGCAGGTGGGACGAATTTCATTGCTCTACAATCTGACGGAACCGTCAATATTTGGGGCTTTGGGATTCCTCCTATTCGGACAAATTTGGGACCAGCTGATAAGACTATCCTTGTCGGAAATGATGATGCTGTCTTTGGCTTCAATACTCAAACGACAACGTCATGTTGGATAAGGAATAGCGGAGCATATATGGGTGGGGGCTGGATTAATTATACATATGGCATTGATTATCAGTATCCTCGTGCGATTGTACCCACAAGGCTTGGTTTTATATTCCTGCATGAAAATGGCAACGGGGAGCTTTTATTACCTGAGATAAGCACGGATCCTAATAATAGGAGCTACATTCCCCATTCAGTATACCCAGGAGATTTCGTACAAGTTGTCTGTCCCGTGGATTGGGATGGATTTAATCCGGTGACAGGAACAGGTATCGTCTTCTTAGATAAGAGCGGAGTAGTCACTGTTTACAGCCACCACTCATCTAACCAGCTCCCTTATCCTGGCAGCCCCATTGTGGATATAGCAAGTAATAAGAATACTTACGTTATGATAGATGGAACTGGCGTTAGCGCAGGCGGAAGAGACCCCTATCCCAGCTCATTAAGTAATATCGTTCAAGTCACTAGCTCAGCGGCGGCATACGCTTCACTAGGCAAAGATGGTTCAGTCACAACCTGGGGAGATGATATGTATGGCGGCTGGGGTTCTAATCCCAGAGATGTTCAAAAAGCTATATATGCCACAGGAAAAGCATTTGTAGGTCTGACTGATGACGATAGACTTATACTTTGGGGAGACGCTTCGGGAGGAGGTGTTGATCCCTTTATAACCTCAGCTCTTGACGGAAAGATTTCCTATTATAGAAAATAAAACAGTGTCAGTATTATGATCACTGATTTACGCTGAACTACCTGGCGCAATCAACGTAAGTACTATTTCTGAGTAAGTACTATTTCTGAATAAGTACTATTTCTGAATAGAACATATGTTATGTATGGAAGTTATTTTCGGGAATGGGAAAATCTGATTGCGCCTTATTTATAATAAATACTCCTGCTCGCTGCGTTATATGGCACCATAATGGTGCGGTCGTGTTTTTAAAATGCACTAAATTAGTGCGTTTATTTTAAACAGCGCCTCTGAATCGTTCGTTTTTTGCCCCCTAAAAACTCCACTCACTGATATTAAAGGTTTTTTAAAAGTTGGCACACTTTTCGCATTCTTCTTCACAATAGCAATTTCATAAAAATTGATCGTACAGAGATACGCAGTCATCCTTAGATAGAACCGCAACTTTTTTGCCCCGTTTTATTAAGCTGACTCAAACCAGGAGAAATCAGTATGTCCGTTGAACATGTTTTGTCCATGATTGAAGAACATCAGGTGAAGTTTATTGACTTACGCTTTACTGATACCAAAGGTAAAGAGCAACATATCACCATCCCTGCCCATCAAATTGATGAAGATTTCTTCGAAGATGGAAAAATGTTTGACGGTTCATCTATTGGTGGCTGGAAAGGAATTAATGAATCCGACATGGTATTAATGCCTGATTCAAGCACCGCAATGCTTGATCCTTTCTTTCATGATGCCACGCTCATCCTGCGCTGCGATATTCTGGAACCCGGTACAATGCAAGGTTATGACCGCGACCCTCGTTCCATTGCAAAACGCGCAGAAGATTATCTGCGGGCAAGCGATATCGCAGATACGGTCTTATTTGGGCCAGAGCCTGAGTTCTTCCTGTTCGATGATATCCGTTTCGGCAGTTCCATCTCTGGTTCCTATTACCATATTGATGATACAGAAGCTGCCTGGAACAGCGGTACACGCTATGAAAACGGTAACAAAGGCCATCGTCCCGGCGTCAAAGGAGGGTATTTCCCTGTCCCTCCGGTAGATTCGTCTCAAGACCTGCGTTCAGCCATATGTCTGACAATGGAAAAAATGGGATTAGTGGTTGAAGCCCACCATCATGAAGTTGCCACTGCCGGACAAAATGAAGTTGCTACCCGTTTCAATACCATGACTAAAAAAGCGGATGAGACTCAGATTTATAAGTATGTTGTGCATAATGTTGCCCATAAATATGGCAAAACTGCCACATTTATGCCAAAACCGTTAGTGGGTGATAACGGCTCCGGGATGCATTGCCATATGTCTTTGTCCAAAAATGGCACTAACTTGTTTGCGGGTGATAAGTACGGCGGTCTGTCCGAGATGGCGCTGTATTATATCGGCGGTATCATCAAGCATGCCCGCGCGTTGAATGCCTTCACTAACCCAACAACGAACTCGTACAAGCGTCTCGTGCCCGGCTTTGAAGCACCCGTGATGCTGGCTTACTCCGCCCGTAACCGCTCTGCTTCAATCCGTATCCCGGTTGTGGCCAGCACGAAAGCCCGCCGTATCGAAGTGCGTTTCCCTGATCCGGCGGCAAACCCTTATCTGGCGTTTTCTGCTCTGTTGATGGCAGGCCTTGATGGCATTATCAATAAAATCCATCCGGGTGATGCCATGGATAAAAATCTGTATGACCTGCCTGCGGAAGAAGCACAGGAGATCCCAACTGTATCTTCTTCTCTGGAAGAAGCCTTGGCTGCACTGGATGCAGACCGTGAATTCCTGACACGCGGCGGGGTTTTCACTGATGATTCCATTGATGCTTATGCCAACCTATTGAAAGGCGAAATTGAACGTGTCCGCATGACTCCGCATCCTCTGGAGTTTGAGCTGTATTACAGCGTGTAATGCCTTATTGATTAAACACCTAATGTTATTACTGTTGTCCCTTTTTTGTTGCCGTGAAAATTTGGCCCATCTTCGGATGGGCTCTTTTCTCGTCACTATGAGTACAGCGATGGGGGATGCCATCCGTGATAACACCATCAGATGATATAAATGGAAATAACGAATATTGAGCAGAAGGCTACATCGAATTAGACTTAAATAGGCTAAAATGCACCAAAAAAGTGCAGGAATTGAATGACAATGGTTGATTTGCCCAAAGCAGAACAAATTCTCGATTCACTGATAAACAGTGTATTCGTGCTGGATAATGATTTGATTATTCGTTACGCCAATCATTCCGCCATGCAGCTTCTGGCGCAAAGCACACATAAGTTATTCGGTACACCTCTTCCGATTCTGTTTAGTTATATCTCAATGGATACAGGGTTGATGCGTTCCAGTTTGATCAATGGTCATGGCTTTACCGATAACGAAGTCATACTGGTGATCAATAATCACTCTCATGTGATGTCGCTCAGTGCCCAACCAATTTCCGAACAGTTTATCTTGCTGGAAATGGCGACTATGGACAGTCAACGCCGTTTAAACCAAGAGCAGGTTCAACAAGCACAGCAAGCGGCTGCGCGGGAATTGGTTCGGGGGCTAGCACATGAAATTAAAAATCCCCTCGGCGGTTTGAGGGGAGCCGCACAATTGCTTGCCAAAGCACTGCCTGATCCATCCTTACGGGAGTATACCCAAGTCATTATCGAACAAGCGGACAGACTTCGCTCGCTTGTTGATCGATTACTGGGGCCACAGCATCCGGGAACCCAAACCCGCCAGAGCATTCACCATGTTGCCGAACGGGTTTATCAATTAGTCTCTCTGGAAATGCCCACGAATGTCACGTTGATTAAAGATTATGATCCCAGTTTGCCTGAACTGGCTCATTATCCTGACCAAATTGAACAGGTATTGCTGAATATCACCCGTAATGCCCTGCAAGCACTGGGCAAAAAAGGGGGCACGATCACCCTGAGAACGCGAACAGCATTTCAGGTTACCTTACAAGGTAAACGCTATCGTCTGGCTGCCAGAATTGATATTGAAGACAACGGGCCGGGTATTCCTACCCATATTCAGGATATGCTTTTTTACCCTATGGTCAGCGGGCATGAAGGCGGGACTGGACTTGGGCTATCCATAGCCCGTAATCTTATTGACCAGCATGCTGGAAAAATCGAATTCACCAGTTGGCCGGGACATACGGAATTCTCCATTTACCTGCCTATCAAGCAATAACAGACCAAAAAGTGGAGGATGACAATGATGCAACGAGGAAAAGTCTGGATCGTTGATGATGACAGTTCTATACGCTGGGTGCTTGAACGGGCGCTGCGTGGTGCAGGAATTGAGTGCACCAGTTTTGAAAATGCCGATGCTGTATTGATTGCACTATTACAGGATAATCCTGAAGTTATTCTGTCAGACATCCGCATGCCCGGCGTGGACGGGTTGAGCCTCCTCAACCAGATAAAACAAAGCCATCCACAGCTTCCGGTCATCATTATGACCGCCCATTCTGATCTGGATGCGGCGGTCAGTGCCTACCAACACGGGGCGTTTGATTATTTACCCAAACCTTTCGATATTGATGAAACTGTTGCATTGGTTGAGCGGGCTCTGAGCCACTATCGCGAACAACATCAATCTTCCGCCAATCCACAAATCGCAGCATCAGTGTCAGACATGATCGGGGAAGCGCCGGCCATGCAGGAGGTCTACCGGATTATCGGCCGGCTTTCACGTTCCTCCATCAGTGTGCTAATCAATGGGGAATCCGGCACGGGTAAAGAGCTGGTTGCCCACGCCCTGCATCGTCACAGCCCACGAGCTTCAGCACCGTTTATCGCGCTGAATATGGCTGCCATCCCGAAAGATCTGATTGAGTCTGAATTATTTGGTCATGAGAAAGGCGCGTTTACGGGTGCCAATCAAGTGCGCCACGGGCGTTTTGAACAGGCCAATGGCGGCTCGCTGTTTTTAGATGAGATCGGAGATATGCCTCTGGATATCCAGACCCGTTTACTGCGTGTGCTGGCTGAAGGGCAGTTTTATCGGGTCGGCGGCTATGCACCGGTGAAGGTTGATGTACGCATTATTGCAGCTACCCACCAAAACCTTGAACGACGGGTCACTGAAGGCAAGTTTCGGGAAGATCTCTACCATCGCCTGAATGTTATTCGTGTTCAGCTCCCCCCGTTGCGGGACAGGGTTGAAGATATTCCTCGTCTGGCGCACCATTTTCTGCAACAAACCGCCAAGGAGCTGGGAGTTGAAGCGAAGGTGCTGCATCCTGATACTGAACTTGCCCTTACTCGCTTGCCGTGGTCGGGCAATGTCCGCCAGTTGGAAAACGTCTGCCGTTGGCTGACGGTAATGGCTGCCAGCAAAGAAGTGCTGGTGCAAGATCTTCCCGCTGATTTGATTGGAAGCCAAGCACCAGAGCAAGCAGAAAACATTCTTCCGTCTCTCTCTACTTCTGCCTCATATGAAAATTGGTCGGAGTTGCTGGCAGAATGGGCACAACATGCTTTAAAAGAGGGAAAAACCGATTTACTTTCTGATGCTCTGCCATTATTGGAGCGCACCCTGCTTAATTGTGCACTGAAATATACCCATGGACATAAACAGGAAGCCGCCCGCTTGCTCGGCTGGGGCAGGAATACAATCACGCGGAAATTGAAGGAATTGGGGTTGGAGTAAATATATTTAAAAAACAAATAAACACAGAGGGTTTCATGATAAAAAACCTATGGCATCTTATTTATCATTATTCCCCTCTTTATATCATATGGATACTTTTCAGTATGGTTTCCGTCCACACAAAAAATAATAAGTCCTGATATTATTTACTTACTTGTTTTTTGATTTATTACTATCCCGGAAATTATATTTTCATGATAATAATGAAATAATTTAATTATTATTAATGAATATTTAAATAAATCACGCCATTATTATTACAATAACAAGTTACAGAATTAATTTACTCTTTCAACTTTAATAAAAAAATAAAAAATACAAAAAGTTTGAATATGGAAATAAAATTATTTATAGTCAAAAGTAAAAAATGAAAGGGAACTATGAATTGATCCACAAAACATACAGGTGGAATGAACAGGTCTACCATAATAGAACTTATACTCATCCGGAAACAAAAGAATTATTTGACCTTTCCCATATGTCACCGAAGACTATAAACATTAAATATGAATATCGTGATAACTTTAAGAATAAGATAAAAGGTGAATTATATGTAAGGGTTATATTTAGTCATCATTGTTATACCAAAGCCATAAAAGACACTGAGAATAACACTATTTTAATCACCGAATATGAAAATGAAGTGATAAAAGAACATCGAACTTTCGATAAAATCAGATACAAATATACTTTCAGACTATTAGAGATAATAGTAAATATATCATATAAAATATGTAGAGAAAGCCGATTAAAAGGAAAGGTAATTAGATTAGAAGAAAAATACAAAAGCAATCCCCAAAAATGGATTTATATCATCATGAAGCTAAAGGTCAAAAATGAAAATTTATTTTTATATGTTGAAACAGCACATCACAGAAGCAATGAGCCTCTTAATGCTCAATTAAAAAAGGAATCACGGAGATTTATGTTGATATTAGGTGATATTCTGAAAAATGACTGGAATTATTTGATTAAACCCTAGATATGTTAAAGCCCAACTGATAGCTGGGCTTTAACATACTAAACAAACCGCTGCACCTCTTCACAAATTGCTTTGCTATCCCAAGTGACTGTCAGGTTAAAGGTTAACCCCGTCGAGGGACCAATTAATCTTGGTGGCATACCAGCACTACGTCAGTGAAAATCTCCGCCAGTGAACATCTTCAGAAAAACCCACTGTTCGTCGTTGCAGCTCATGCTGAATACTGCTTAATTCTAGTACAATGCGACAACATTCTCAACCCTGCCCTCTGATATTCATATCACCCGCGAAAACTGCCGCTGCCGCATCTGACTACGTAAGTAGCTATCAAAGCACATACAAATATTACGGATCAGCAAACGCCCTTTCGGGGATACCTGAATCTGCGATTCTGTGACTTCCACCAATCCATCTTCTGCCAATGGCGCTAATAATTTCAGGTCTTCAGCAAAGTAATCAGCGAAGTTGAGTGCATAGCGCTGTTCAATATCCGCAAAGTTCAGTCGGAAGTTACAGATCAAATCTTTGATGACATCACGACGAATGCAGTCATCCTGCGTCAGTACCAAGCCACGCCATAACGCATGGCCTTGCGCTTCCACCGCCGCATAGTAGGTTTTCAGGTCTTTCTGGTTCTGCGCATAACTGTCGCCCAACATACTGATGGCCGAGATGCCCATGCCAAGTAAATCGCATTCTCCCTGTGTGGTGTATCCTTGAAAATTGCGATGCAGAATACCTTCCCGCTGAGCGACCGCCAGCTCATCATCAGGTCGGGCAAAGTGATCCATCCCGATAAACTGATAGTCATTACCTGTCAGGGTCGAAATCGTTGCCTGCAAAATATCCAGTTTCTGTGTTGAACTGGGTAAGTCTTGCTCTTTGATCTTACGCTGCGCCGCAAATAAGTCCGGCAAATGCGCATAGTTGAATACACTCAGACGATCAGGCGACAGTGCCAGTACACGCTGCAATGTAAAAGCAAAGCTCTCAGGTGTCTGCTTCGGCAAGCCATAAATCAGGTCAATGCTGGTGGATGTGAAGCCTGTTTCGCGAGCGCGATTGACCAGTTCAAAAATAAACTCTTCATCCTGCTCACGATTGACCAAACGCTGGACATCTTTATTGAAATCCTGCACTCCCATACTCAGGCGGTTAAAACCTTCATGACGCAGGTGGTCAATGACATCGAGTTCAATCTCGCGGGGATCAATTTCAATAGAAAGCTCAGCATCGGGCAAAAAATGGAAGTGACTACGCAGCATTGATATCAATCGACTGATCTGTGCTTTATCCAGATACGTTGGTGTCCCCCCGCCCCAATGCATCTGGCTGATTTTCCGCCGGGAAAACAGGTTGGCTCGGGCAATAATCTCTTTTTCCAGCACATTGAGATATTCATCCGCCTTGTGCTTTTGACGAGTGACCAGCTTATTGCAGCTGCAGAAATAACACAGTTTATGGCAGAACGGGATGTGGATATAAAGGGAAAGCGGGCGATCAGGATAACGGGCAGCAGCCTGTTTAAAGGCATCAGCATCGTATTGCTGATTGAATTCCAATGCTGTCGGATATGAAGTATAACGAGGCCCTGAATAGTTGTATTTCTGGATCAAAGGCAGATCCCAAACAATGGCTTGCTCTGACATGCTTATTCCTTCCGCTGTTTTCGCCCACCAAAACACAAATTTTTCATGGAGTTGAAATATTGTGCCCCGATGATTCTGCGCAACCGACGTTTACGTCGCAATAGCAGCCATAGTTTACCCAATAACCACAATAAATAACACATTAACATTGTGGTTATCAGGATGAACCCGCCTTATCCGTTAGGTATAGAATCACAATTTATTGATGCAGGAATTACTTACCTTTCAGCAATTGCATGATATCTTCCTTCTTTTCCTCTTCCTCAGAGTCTTCTTCTTCCAGATTGACACCCAGCTCTTCCATCAGAGTATCAATGCGGTCGAGCATGTGATCGACATAATCATTGTCTTCCTGAGATAGTTTTTCGCCCTGCTCAAGACGTGCCAGCAAGTCATCCAAACGTTCATCACCTTCCAGCATTGCCAGCTCTTCCTGCGGTGACAAAAGAGGTTTCTGTTTCTCCACAACAGGTTTAATTGCTGGTTTTGCAACCGCAACTTTTTCATCGACGATCAGAGGAACCGGAACTTTACTGCCAATACGCGGATCAGTTTTCTGCTCAGTACCGGAAGATTTTTTCTTGCTGTCATCACCGTGACTGCGACTGCCAGTAGGATTACCACGCTGTTTTTTCTGACGTTTACGATCACGTCCTTCTGCATTCAGCTCAGCGCGACTTTTTCTTTTTTGCTTACCAGCAGTTCTGTGCTTACCAGCAGAAGGCTTCGCTGGTGATTTTTTCTTTAACGGGCTCATAGCTTGTGACTCAACTCGCTTTTATCAAGATATTTTCGGCGGAATCTAACAGAAACGCCCTATAACATCCAATGTCATTCACTTATGGTTTAAAGTTCGGCTAATATTCTAGATAACTTTAACTCAAATAATTGATCATTAATCATCATGCGCTTTTTTGATACTTCTTCTTATCGCATGCCATTGTGTCTTTGGATCACTGGTTATGCTGTTTTATGGGTAATAGCAAGCTACTCTCTCGATCCCACCGTTCCTTATGATGCCGTAGAAGCTTTGAACTGGGGCATCAATGGAGAATGGGGATCGCCCAAAAATCCGTGGTTAGTAGGCGCTATAATGCTCCCTGCGATCCATATCAGCAATATCTCTCTCAGTTTTTATTGGTATTTCACCCACTTTGTTGCCATCGCCCTCGGTATGCTCGGTGTCTGGCAACTGGCGTTCCGCCTGACGGGCAAAGTCACATTGGCATGGCTTGCCATGTTAACGCTGAACCTCTCCGGCATCATTAATTTTGATATCATTCCTTATAATGATAATTACCTTTTAGTCATGCTCTGGCCGTGGGCTCTACTGTTTTTTCTGCGCGCCATTGACGATAACCCTAAATGGTGGCTGGCATTCGCACTCACAACCGGGCTGGCAACGATGGGGAAATACTCTTCACTTTCCATCATCGGTTCCGTCTTTTTGCTCTCGCTGTTCGTACCCAAAGTGCGCCGCAATTATCGGGAGCCACTGTTTTATCTCGCCATTATCATCTGGTTCGCACTGGTTTTGCCAAATCTATGGTGGCTGGTGCATAACGACTTTGTTGCGTTTAAGTGGGTCGATTCCCAAATTCAGAAAGGATTTAATCTGCATACCACTCGTGCAGTACTTTCCGTGTTCTACCCGCTGATTATCGTCAGCGTGATTATTTATCTTCTGGGCGGACGGATTGGCTGGCCTAAACAACAATCCAATGTGTTGGTCAATATCATTATCTTATTGCCTCTGCTGATTATTTACGGCTGGTTTTCATTTAATCAGGGCGGACGCATGACTGAGTGGGTACAGCCTTTTATGACGGTTGCACCCGCCCTGCTGGTAGGCTCAATCACGGTATATCCCCGCAAATCTCTGCAAGGTACATTGCGGGGTTTAACCGTGTTCGGTGTATTGGTTCTGATCGGCTATACCAGCGTGATGATGGCGAATGTCCGTGATGCCGGGCAAAAATTTGTCGGTATCAAAACGTTTACCAGTCAACTTGATCAACGCTGGAATGAACTTTATCCGACACCTTTGCGTTATGTCGGCGGCGAATACCTGCATCAATGGTTGACGTTCTATAGCCACTATCGCCCAGAAACGATACAACCCTGGGAATTAAGTAATGATGCACCACCGAATATCTACAACCGCCATATTAAAGAGAGCGATATTGTGGAATCTGGTGTATTGCTGGTGGGAGAGCGAGACAAAAGCTGTGAAGAGGAAGATTTCCGCCAGACGCTTCAGGAATGGCTGGCATTGATGATTAGCCATAAGGAAGAATTCTCCTTTCAGGCCCAACCAAGTGCTGCACTACAAACGGTCTGTGTTGGCTTTGTAGCACCAGAAAACGTCCAGTGATCAACTAGCCATTCAATCAGAACCACCCGC
>NZ_VCDP01000078.1:0-34788 GCF_033949345.1 Xenorhabdus littoralis | reverse complement strand
GATTATTTTAATCGTGATTGTTTTTGATTGTTATTATTCAATGCGTCTTGTTCATTGAATAAAAAATATATCTGAAAGCTGTTTTTCCAAAGGAGAGTAACTAAAAATTTTGTATTAATGTTATTTAATCGCACCTTGCAGAAAATGTGAGCCACGGTCATCTCAAAAAGAATTCTGAGTGATATACACTATGCCTTAAAGACAGCCTTAAGAAATAACGCCTTGAAAGTGGACGAATATCAAGTTAATGACTGAAAAGGAAGAAGGCATGAACAAACATAAAAATCGTCGTGAATTCTTAAGTCAGAGCAGCAGGATGATTGCTGGCTGTTCGCTGCTTGGCGCAATCAGCCCTGCTACATATGCTGAACAGCCGGCTACAGCAAACAGTAAAATGGGTTATTCCATGCAGATCAACGATAAACACTATTACAACGATAAACACTATTACTTGGATAACGTTTTACTGGAGTCTGGATTTGTATTTGAGGGGCTGACGGCAGTCAGTACTCTTACTGAGTTGAAAACGCTGGAAATCAATAATGGTAAAATTGTTGCCCTACATGAGAGCAAACTTCATCCGAATAACTCGTTGCCGCATTACGATGCGGGTAACAAATTAATGCTTCCGGCTATGCGGGATATGCATATTCATCTGGATAAAACATTTTATGGCGGTCCTTGGTGTGCTCTCAACCGTCCAGAAGGCACTACCATTCAGGATATGATTAAACTTGAACAAAAACTATTGCCAGAATTGCAACCGTACACCCAAGAACGCGCGGAAAAGTTGATTGATCTTATTCAGTCAAAAGGCACCACTATTGCCCGCAGTCACTGCAATATTGAATCTATATCAGGCCTGAAAAACCTTGAAAACTTGCAAACAGTGCTGGCACGTCGTCAGTCTGGCTTCAATTGTGAGATTGTGGCTTTCCCGCAGCACGGTTTATTACTTTCTAAATCGGAACCGTTGATGCGTGAAGCGATGATGATGGGGGCGGATTATGTCGGGGGACTCGATCCGACCAATGTTGACGGTTCAATGGAAAAGTCCCTTGATACAATGTTCCAGATTGCACTGGATTATGGAAAAGGGATAGACATTCATCTGCATGAAACCCATCCGGCAGGTATAGCGGCAATTAATTACATGTTGGAAACTGTAGAAAAAACACCACAATTAAGAGGCAAACTGACTATCAGCCATGCCTTTGCGCTGGTGACGCTTAACGAACAGCAGGTGGATGAAATCGCTGTTCGAATGGCAGAACAGCAGGTGACTATTGCTTCGACAGTACCTATCGGTACGTTGCATATGCCTCTCAAACAGCTGCGCGATAAAGGTGTATTTGTGATGACCGGAACGGATAGCGTGATTGATCACTGGTCGCCGTTTGGTTCGGGTGACATGCTGGAGAAGGCAAATTTGTACGCACAGTTATACATTCGGCCAAATGAGCAAACGTTGTCTCGTTCTCTGGCGATTGCCACCGGAGACGTGCTACCGCTCAACGGTAAAGGTGAGCGACTATGGCCTAAAGTGCAGGATGATGCCAGCTTTGTGCTGGTGGATGCCTCGTGTTCTGCCGAAGCGGTGGCACGTATTTCGCCACGAACAGCGACTTTTCATAAAGGAGCAATAGTGTGGGGAAGTGTGAGAAAAACAGGATAGGAGTCAGATTATTTACAATATCCTTTGATGGTTATATATAAACAAAAATCCACGCCGTGGCGTGGATTTTATGGATACTCTTCGTCTCGATAAGACATGTTGAGATGTCGTAGGACGAAAAATATTATTTAGACGTTGAACAAGAAGTTCATTACATCGCCATCTTTAACGATGTATTCTTTCCCTTCAGCACGCATTTTGCCTGCTTCTTTCGCGCCTTGTTCACCTTTATAAGTGATGAAATCTTCAAACGCGATGGTTTGGGCACGGATAAAGCCTTTCTCAAAGTCAGTATGGATTTTACCCGCAGCTTGTGGAGCGGTAGCACCTACAGGGATCGTCCAGGCACGAACTTCTTTCACGCCTGCGGTGAAGTAAGTTTGCAGATTCAGCAGTTCATAGCCCGCACGGATAACTCGGTTCAAGCCGGGTTCTTCCAGACCTAATTCAGCCATGAATTCTTCGCGATCAGCGTCTTCCAGTTCTGCGATATCAGATTCAATGGCAGCACAAACAGGAACAACAACCGAACCTTCTTTTACCGCGATGGCACGAACGGTATCAAGATGTGGGTTATTTTCGAAACCATCTTCATTGACGTTGGCGATGTACATGGTTGGTTTCAATGTCAGGAAGCTCAGATAGCGAATGGCGGCTTTTTCTTCCGCGCTCAGGTCTAAAGCCCGCAGCATACCCGCTTGTTCAAGGTGAGGGAGGCATTTTTCCAAAGCTTCCAGTTCGGTTTTTGCGTCTTTATCGCCACCTTTGGCTTTCTTCTGTACACGCTGGATAGCACGTTCACAAGTATCCAGATCGGACAGCGCCAGCTCAGTATTGATAATGTCAATATCAGCGGCTGGATCAACCTGACCGGAAACGTGAATGATGTTGTCGTTTTCAAAGCAACGTACAACATGGCCGATTGCTTCTGTTTCACGGATATTGGTCAGGAATTGGTTACCCAGACCTTCACCTTTTGAAGCACCTTTTACCAAACCTGCGATATCCACGAATTCCATGGTCGTTGGCAGGATGCGCTGTGGTTTGACAATCTCAGCCAGTTGGTCGAGACGTGAGTCCGGCATCGGCACAACACCTGTGTTTGGCTCGATAGTGCAGAACGGGAAGTTTGCTGCTTCGATACCTGCTTTGGTCAGCGCATTGAATAATGTAGATTTCCCAACGTTAGGCAGGCCAACGATACCGCATTTGAATCCCATATATTTATCACCTTAAATCACTTATAAACCAACGGGTAATTACGCCTGTTGGTGAGTTATACAAAATTGGCGCTATTATACACGCAATAACCTGATGCGCCACGTACTCCCGGCTAGGCGCCGGCTTTAAAAGCGTGCAGGCGGTTAATCGCCTTGCTCATACCATCTTTAATGAGAATATCAGTGCAGCGCAATGCTTCATCAATGGCATCGTCAATCAGTTGTTGTTCACTGGCAGGGGGCTTGCCAAGGACAAAACCCACGACTTTATTTTTATCTCCCGGATGACCAATGCCAATACGCAGGCGATGAAAATTCGGATTATTGCTGAATTTGTTCTGAATATCTTTCAGACCATTATGGCCGCCATTGCTGCCGCCCAATTTCATTTTTGCCACACCCGGCGGCAGATCCAGTTCGTCATGCGCTACCAGAATTTCGTCCGGTTGAATGCGGTAGAATCCGGCAAGGGCAAGGACGGATTTACCACTGAGATTCATGAAGGTGGCTGGCACCAGTAAGCGGATATCCTGTCCATTGATATTGATGCGGGCAGTATAGCCAAAAAATTTACTCTCTTCTTTCAGGGACTGGTTATAGCGTTGTGCTAACAAATCGACAAACCATGCTCCGGCATTATGTCTGGTCTGCGCATATTCAGCCCCTGGATTTGCCAGGCCAACGATTAATTTTATATTACTCACAGTTTTGGTTCGCTTATTGGCAATAAAATAAAAAAGAGGATTAGTTTACCTATCTCAAGGCCTGAGTACAAAATTCATTATGGTATTGAAAAGTATCATATGAATTATTTTAAGATAGTCATTTGGGGGCCGGTGTTTTTGGTAATGATTCTGTTTAACAAATATTAATCTGACAGAATGTAAAAGATTAGGTTTTAATCTGTACAACTTGTGATCACCACCGCAATAACCTTTTAAATATTAATACTATAATCAATGCAGGAGAAGGTATCTACTTTCGTGCTTTTGAGTCCGTTTTGTTTACGAATTACGTTCGCAAAAAGTATTGGAGGTCGGCTATGAAACGTAAAAATGCTTTTATTCTGGGTAACATTCTTATGGGATTGGGAATGATAGCAATGTTCTCCAGTCTGGCCTATGTTTTACTCAGTCATATTTTCGGGTTTGGGCAGTCTGAACTATTGACAGGTAGCGCATTAATGGGGCTGTTTGTTGGCGCATTGATTTGGTTGGCAGGAGCCCGTATTGGTGGTCGTGAAGAAGTTGCTGACAAATATTGGTGGTTAAAGAATTACGATGAACGTTACCGCCGTAAAAAACATCAGCATCTGTGATTTTTATAGTGATTGGATTCAGCAAATGTAGGCAAGGCGGTAATTTTTACCGCCTTGCCTGTCTCTTTTTGCTCGATACTCGATAAAAGTAGACGTCAAAAGCTGACGTTGAAACCTAAGTTGAAATCATAATCATTATTTGATGAGTTATTGCTCTTTTCGTGTGATACGGCTGCAAACGCCCGAAAATCATGGGTCAGATTGGCATTAACCCCCACTGTATATTGAAAACGGTTTCTATCTGGCTTCTGTCCCTGTTGAACAAAACTCGTTTTAGTGGAATTGATCGCGCTGCGAAGTGTATTGCGTTTACCATCAAATTGATGATTGAGCAGGATAGAAGCGTAAGGGTTGAAACGACCTAATTGGGTATCAACCCGCCAGCCCAGTGAAGCGATGCTGGAGTTATAGTGCTGGGCACCAAAATGCATGGAAGTACTATTGCTGCCGGATTCACGATAACCATCGATATTGCCTTTATCCCACGCATATTGAATGATTGGGCTGGTCGTCAGGTAATTGGTGATAGGGATAGTCCAGCCAGCCGTGAGCCGCCAACCCCACTGTTTACCCGTGGTAGAGCCCGTTTCCCTGCGGGTCGCCTGGCCAAGTTGGATAGTACGGAGCAAGCTATCGTAATGGGTATGTGAATAATGAAAATCACCGCTTAACCAGCCGTTGTCAAGATAGTTCCACAGCGCATAAGCCGTCAGAACATGAGCCCGTCCATCATAAGTGAAGTTATTAGTTGAATTTTCTTCGCTTCGATAGTGTGAAATAGTTGCTCCCAACAACAAATCATCTGTCAGCTGGTAATCACTACCCAATGTAAAGGTGTTATTGTGATTGCCGGTATAACCGCCGAATACACCAAATTTCCCTTTGGTATTACGAGAATTATGCAGTTGTTGAAGATGCCCATCAAGCGAGGACAGAACGCTTTTGAGAGGTATGTGGTTAGCCTGATTCAACGCCATGACCTGTAATGGTGCATTATAAATGGACATAATGTACTGACCGATCATCCGATGTCCGTAAGGACTGGGGTGGAAATCATCGGAAAACAAATATGTCTGACTTTTATCAAAATCAGGGTCGGAAGAAGAACATTCCGCTGCATATTTACCTAGTGGGCAAGGATATCCGAGGGTATTGGAGATACCATATATAATCGGGTTCTCAATCACTTCCCGTAAGAGGAGATTGATATCGGCACGCAGGATATTGCCGTTACCCAATTGATTATCTTCTTTCTGGTTATATTCGTTGGAAAATTGGGAGGCAATCTGGGTGCTCTTCTTATAGGCATCAAGCAGTTGTTGATAGATCTCTTTCGCTTTGGTTGGATCTTGGGGAGCTGCATTTTCTGCTATTTTTTCAAGAACACCTTCGATAACTTTTTGTCGAATATCAGTATTTGGCGTGGGATATTTATTAATAGCTTTGTGGGTTTGTTCCAGAATTTCCTTAATTTGTGTATCCGGGACCTGGCTTTTTTTTAATGCGGCAGTAAGTACTTCTTCCATAATTTTGGGAGTGGTTCCGACATCAGGAACATTGGGGACAATAACCAAACCTGCACCAGAATTAATGAGTTGATTGACCTGCGATGCAGCAGATGCAGAACTGTCATTGATAATATTTTGTGCTTTTTCTTTATCACCATTGGCTACATATTCCAGAGCTTCAGCAATATTATTACCACCAACCCAATGTATATACAGACCATTAGGATTAGCTTGTCCGGAATGTTGTTGCAAATAATCATCGACTTGTTCTTTGGTCGAAGGATTAAATAGATGATGCTTTGAACTTAATAAACCATCAGCAGTTGCTCCGGCTATTGCATAATTAGTTCCGTCATTCTTAGATGGGATTAACTTTTTGCCGGTGAGTTTTCTGGTTATATATTCATCATATAGTTCAGAGTCTTTTCCATCTGTTGTGAATCTTCCCAAATTACCGCCGTCACTTAAACTATCACCAAAAACATAAACATTGTCATAGGCATGGGCATTTGGAATGCAATTAAATAGAAATGCTGTCGTTGCTGATATCAAAAATTGTGCTTTTTTCATTCCCAGTTCTCCTGAAAAATAGCTTATTTTTTTAAATTTCCACAGCACCTTGAATTAAAAGAATATTCATCCATCCACTTGACGTTTGTCCTTTTTGATTAAGGGCTGTCCTTTTAATGATTTCAGCCCGATACTACTTCTGTCTCTATATATGGAAGTTAAACATGATGTTGGTATGTGTATACGAGCGTTGAATGGCGGGGGGAAACAAAAAACGCAAAGCATTTATACCCAAATCTATTGGGACATATTTGCCTTGCGTTTCTGATTACAGAATTTAGAAGCTAGCGTTGATGCCTAAGCTGAAATTGTAGTTAGGATCTTGGTCATTGCCGTCATTACGGGTAACGGAAGCAAATCCGCGCACGTTATTGATTAGATTTGCATTCACGCCGACAGTATATTGACGCCAGTTGCTGCTCTGTTTGCCACCTTCTTGTACAGAGGACGTTTCGGTGGAATTAATGGCGCTGCGCAATTTGTAGCGAGCATCATCGAACTGATGATTGAATTGAACAGCAGCATAAGGGTTGACGCGACCTAACTTCGTATCCACCCGCCAGCCCAGTGTACCGACTTTAGAGGTATAGTTCTGATCACCAAAATGCATGGAAGTGCTATTGTTACCGGATTCACGGTAACCATCGATCTCACCTTTATCCCAGGCATACTGAATAACCGGGCTGGTGGTCAGATAGCGGGTGACTGGGATATCCCAACCTGCGGTGATGCGGGCTCCCCACTGTTTACCCGTAGTAGAACCTGTTTCCCTGCGGGTCGCATAACCAAGCTCGATGGAACGGGTCAGGGTGTCATAATTGGTGCGAGAATAATGCACATCGCCGTTCAGCCAACCGTTGCTGTAATAATTCCACAGTCCATAAGCCGTGAACACATGACCATGACCGGCATAAGAGAAGTTAGCCGCAGGAGTACGCTCGTCTTTATAGTTAGAATACATCGCACCCAGCAGCAGGTTATCAATCAGCTGATAATCGCTGCCCAGCGTAAAGGTTTTATTCTGGCTGCCGGTAAATCCACCGAAGACACCGGTTTTGCCTTGCTCATTGCCGCCATTGCGCAGTTGTTGCAAATGGCCGTCAAGTGAAGAGAGGGCGCTTTTAACAGGGGCACGGTTAACTTGGTTCAGCGCCATTACCTGTGATGGTGCAATAAAGATAGAGGCCATGTATTGGGCTTCAATTTTATGCGCTAATGGATTTGGGTGGAAATTGTCAGAAAATAAAAACTTTTTGACAAAATCGGGATCATCGGAGGAACATTTAGCGGCACTCTCGCCATATGGGCAGGAATAGCCTAATGTATTCTGAAAGCCATAAATCAGCGGGTTAGCGATGACTTCATTCAGCAAGCCATTGATATCGGCACGTAAGATATTGCCGTTTCCTTGGCTGATTTGTTTGTCTATTGCCTCGTTATAGAGATTTATCAGCTTTGTCGCACTTTCTCTGGCTTTTTTATAGCCCTCTGTAAGTTCTTTTTCAATTGCTGTAGCGGAAGCTCCTGGAATTAATTTTTCACCTTTTTCCGCTAATGTATGAAATACTTTTTTTAGCGCCAAATCATGTGCCGCATCATTGGGAATCACATGTTTATTAATTTCTGCATGAACTTCTTGCAGAATAAAATTAATCCGATCTTCGGAAACCCCTTTACCTTCCAGACCTGTTTTTATTAAGCTCTCGAATAACTTAGGCGTAATACCCACATCAGGAACCGTCTGCACAACCACTAACCCTGCACCCGCAGTGATAAGGCTATTAATTTGGCTAGAAGCAGCGGCAGCACTGGTTTTGACAATTCTAAGCGCCTCAAGAAGATCTTTTTGGCCTGCAATTAAGGCTTCAGCAAGATCATTACCGCCCACCCAATGAATGTATATGCCATTGGAATCTGCCCGGTTATTATGCAGGCTGAGATAATCATCAACTTGTTTTTGGGTATTGGGATTAAAAGCATCCAATTTCGGATCTTGACGTGCCATTCTAAGCGCAGTGGCACCACCTTGAGCATAATTGGTTCCGCCATCTTTGGATGCGGTCGGTTTGGGGACCTTAATGTATTCAGCAAAATACTCATCATATAACTGGCTGGTAGCGCCATTCGTTGTAAAACGCCCCACATTCCCGCCATCGCTCAGGCTATCACCAAAAACATAAACTCTGTCATAGGCATTAGCAGTAGAAATCGCATTGATTGAAAGCGCTAGCAGTGCAGGTGTGAATAAAAATGCCTTTTTCATCGGCACTCTCCTTAAAAAGTAGTTTTTGTTATTGCGATATCAGCCTATTGCTTTTGGGCTGATACATTGAGTATTTGAAATAAATTCGCATCAGGCAGTTAACTTACTGATAACAACCGCCTGAGATTAAGTATGGTTATCCGTTAGTAATCGGCCACATTGATTTGAATTTTTTATATATAATGTGATGTTAGTACGTTCATCTTTTAAAAATCCCTCCAGCAATAACCTGATAAAAAGCTGTCTCTGGCAGAATTTAGGCCAAAAGAAGCCATCACCTCAAATTGAGGTGTTCATAGTTTATTTATGAGTAAAATTTATTTTTCTTTTTCTTTTTCTGGATTGGAAATAATACTTACTTGTCGATACTACATTATGACGTAATGAAATAATATCCTACCGTCATTGATTGCGTGACAGGTTAGCAGCAACTTTTCAATGACACCAGTATTGTCAGAGGATTAGACAACTGGACGTACCAGATGAAGGGGGCATCTTTGCGGAATAAGCCTTTTTGTTTGTTTATAAATTAAGCAAATCGATGGCGTGGAAAAAATTGACATCAATTAACTTAATCTGTTGATATAACTAATTATTTTATATTTGTTAATATTCCGGTTAGTGATTGGTTCGAAATGAAATCATTAATTTTGCCCGTTAAACAAACAGAAAAACCCCGTTGTGCAAAGGCTGCAACGGGGTTTTTCAGGCAATGATTTATTTAATCACTTGAATAAGTTAGCGCTTAATATTTAAGCTAAAACTCAACCATTAGTGTTCAAACATGGCAGAGATAGACTCTTCATTGCTGATGCGGCGAATAGCTTCAGCAAGCATGCCAGACAGGGTCAGAATGCGAACTTTGTTCAGTGCCTTGATCTCATCAGACAGCGGAATTGTGTCACAGACAATAAATTCATCGATCACTGAGTTCTTGATGTTTTCCACTGCATTGCCGGAGAAAATCGGGTGGGTGGCATAAGCAAACACGCGCTTCGCTCCCCGCTCTTTCAATGCTTCGGCTGCTTTGCACAGTGTGCCACCGGTGTCGATCATATCATCAACCAGAACGCAGTCACGGCCAGCAACATCACCAATGATATGCATCACCTGAGAAACGTTTGCACGCGGGCGACGCTTATCAATGATGGCCATATCTGTATCGTTCAGCAGTTTGGCAATGGCTCGGGCGCGAACAACACCACCGATGTCCGGAGAGACAACAATGGGGTTTTCCAAATCTTGCTGGAGCATATCTTCCAGCAGGATTGGGCTGCCAAAGACATTATCAACCGGAACATCAAAGAAGCCTTGGATTTGTTCAGCGTGCAAGTCTACCGTGAGAACACGGTCTACACCCACGCTGGACAAAAAGTCCGCGACGACTTTGGCAGTGATAGGCACACGTGCTGAACGGACACGACGATCCTGACGGGCATAACCGAAGTAAGGAATAACAGCAGTAATTCGACCAGCAGAAGCACGACGCAGAGCATCGACCATAACAACTAATTCCATCAGGTTGTCGTTGGTCGGTGCGCAGGTAGACTGGATGATGAAAACATCACCACCGCGCACATTTTCATTGATTTGAACACTGACTTCACCATCACTAAAACGACCGACAGCAGCGTCTCCCAGGCTAGTGTACAGGCGGTTGGCAACACGTTGTGCTAGTTCGGGTGTGGCATTACCAGCAAAAAGCTTCATATCGGGCACGAGAAAAACCTCAGGCTTGCGTCCAGAGAGATATTGTTGACCAATCGAACAAACATTGCTCATTGGTGCAATAACACGGGTATCCCAGAGCGGAATGTATGCAACGGTGAAATGTTAACGCCCCGCGCAACAAAGCCCTGCATCCACTCTGGGGCTTGATTTAACACCTTATGGGCTGATGCTTCTGATTCGAACTCGCCGAAAACACATGCACCAGTTCCGGTCAGGCGTGACGGGGCGTATTGTAACAGCCATAAAAGTAGCTGTTCAACCTTACGAAAACGTTTTCTTGCGATTGGTTCACAATCATTTGTGAATGGTGCCTTTAATAATGCGGGTAGAGCGCGAATCGGAGAATTTCTTTTTAATTCAGGATCTGTGAAGATTATCGGGGTTGATATCTCAATTCCGGGGTGAATAACCAAAAACCATTTCTCTTCTGGTGAAGCCGGTTGGAGTTTTTCGCCTATACCTTCGGCAAAAGCAGCCTGTCCTTTGACAAATACAGGAACGTCTGCGCCGAGGCTGATACCAAGCTGTGCCAGTTCATCATCGGACAGATTGGCTTGCCAGTGATAATTCAGAGCAATTAACACGGTTGCGGCATTAGAAGAACCGCCGCCTAAACCACCTCCCATCGGCAGACATTTATCAATGCGGATATCTGCTCCCAAATGTCCGATGCCAATTTGATGTGTCTTGCAGTAGTTCTGTAATAACCGGGCTGCACGTACAATCAAATTATCGTCATGGCCGACCCCTGAAACGGGCGTCAGCAAATGGATTTGGTTATCCTGACGGGGAATGATGGTTATTTCATCGCCATAATCTAAAAATTGAAACAACGTTTGCAGTTCGTGATAGCCATCAGAACGTTGTCCTGTGATATATAAAAATAAATTCAATTTTGCCGGAGAAGGCCAAGTTAAAGTCATTATTGAATCGTCCAGTTATCCATTTTTAATTTTATACGGTTTTTTCCTTGGGTGAGCTCCAGTCGATTGGGTAATGCAGGAATTGCTGAGGTATCGTATCCCTGATAATTTACCCGCCAAATTTCACTATTCTTTCTGTCACTCACCGATTTCAGCAGATAATTTGCATCCAGCTGAAAATCTTTGGCATTGCCGGGCAAACCGATAATCCAATTTTTTAAATTATCGAGCGGAATATTCATATCGGTAAGTTGATAAATTAAGGATTCAGGATCATCACTGAAATATTTTTTGCCATTACTGTCAGTGAGCTGAATCATATTTGGTTCAACGAATAATTCTAATTCTGTGGTACCCAGTGGGTTAAGCAGCAGTAATTTATAATTATCGGGCGAATATTGTTGCCAGAAAAAGCGGGCATACACTTTTTTTTCATTAGCTAAATAAGCGAACGAACCCCGGGTTTGGTAACGTTCCAGCTTTTGCAGTTGTTGTTCACGGGCATACCATTGTGGCGTATTCGCTGCTCCCGTGCCTGTGGGAGGCTGCGTGACTGTACAGGCTGTCAACAAAATAGCGGAAAGGGGGAGTAAGCGAAAAAAAGCAGGCATTTTCATACGGTAACCCTTGGCAACAGGAAAATTTGACACTTGAAATTGATTGGGTATAGATATGGCGATTTGGGACGAGCTATCCAATTCTATAATCAAGGAGGTAATTTAGCGAAAATTTAGCAAGAATTCTCGAATAAATTACAGCAGAACGGTTTGATCAGCTTTTATTGATCTGACGCATCAAGTAAAATGCTTGTCCAATGAGAGTCCTTATGAAGGGTGTGAGTTTATGAGAATAGTTATTAATATCAATCATGAATTTGTTCCCTGTGATAACTCAACGCAGTTAAGATGACTTTATTAGCACTGGGTATTAACCATAAAACAGCGCCTGTTTCTTTACGTGAGCGGGTAGCTTTTTCTCCTGACACGATAGGGCTTGCGCTTGATAACCTGCTCCAGCAGCCGTTGGTGCGGGGTGGCGTTGTGCTGTCAACTTGCAACCGTACGGAGCTTTATCTCAGTGTTGAACAGCATGATAACATTAAAGAGCAGCTAATTAATTGGCTATGTGGGTATCATCAGCTTAATCCTGAAGATCTGAAAGCAAGTCTCTATTGGCATCTGGATAATGAAGCGGTCAGCCATTTGATGCGAGTCGCGAGTGGCTTGGATTCTCTTGTATTGGGAGAGCCGCAGATTCTGGGGCAGGTGAAAAAAGCATTTGCTGAATCACAAAATTATCAGTCCCTATCGGGGGAACTGGAACGCCTGTTCCAAAAATCTTTCTCCGTCGCAAAACGAGTCAGGACAGAAACGGAAATAGGGGCAAATGCCGTTTCCGTCGCTTTTGCTGCCTGTACACTTGCGCGGCAAATTTTTGAATCTCTTTCCCAGTTGAGCATCCTGCTGGTCGGGGCAGGGGAAACCATTGAGCTGGTAGCGCGTCATCTCAGGGAACATTCAGTGCGTCACATGATGATCGCCAATCGCACGACAGAGCGGGCGCAACTGCTTGCCAGTGAAGTTAATGCGGAAGTCATTTCCCTGCCGGATATTGATACTCGTCTGGCTGAGGCCGATATTGTGATCAGCTCTACTGCCAGCCCGTTGCCGATTATTGGTAAAGGCATGGTCGAGCGGGCGTTGAAATTACGTCGCAATCAGCCGATGTTGCTGATCGATATCGCCGTTCCCCGTGATATTGAGCCGGATGTTGAAAAATTGAGTGATGTCTATCTGTACAGCGTGGATGATTTACAGGCCATTATTCAGCATAACCTTGCCCAGCGTAAAGCCGCAGCGGTTGTTGCGGAAGGTATTGTGCAACAAGAGAGCAGCCATTTCATGGACTGGTTGCGTTCTCAGGGCGCTGTTAATACAATTCGCGAATATCGGGAACAGGCAGAGAAAATCAGGGCTGAAATGACGGCAAAAGCACTGATGTCCATCAGGCAAGGTGCAGATGCTGAACAGATCATCAATCAATTGACTCACCAATTGACGAATCGGCTGATCCACACACCAACTAAATCTCTCCAACAGGCTGCCAGTGATGGCGATTTGGAACGCCTGAATCTATTACGGGACAGCCTCGGGCTGGATCATAACTAACCCTATTTTAAAATAAGGTCTGATATTACGAATGAAGCCTTCTATTGTCGCTAAACTGGAAGCATTACAAGAACGCCATGAAGAAGTTTTGGCTCACCTCGGTGACGCTGAAGTGATCGCTGATCAAGAACGTTTCCGTGCATTATCAAAAGAATATTCTCAACTTACTGATGTGACTAGCTGTTTTAAATCCTGGCAGGGTGTTCAGGATGATATCGAAACAGCCGAGATGATGCTTGACGATCCCGAAATGCGGGAAATGGCGCAGGAAGAACTCAAAGACGCAAAAATTCGTAATGAAGCATTAGAGCAGCAACTACAGCTATTGTTGTTACCCAAAGATCCGGACGATGAACGCAGCTGTTTCCTTGAAGTTCGTGCAGGAACCGGTGGTGATGAAGCGGCGATATTTGCCGGGGATTTGTTCCGCATGTATAGCCGTTATGCAGAATCACGCCGCTGGAAAGTTGAAATCATGAGCGCCAATGAGGGTGAGCATGGTGGCTATAAAGAAGTGATTGCCAAAGTCTCTGGTGAGCAAGTATATGGTCATCTGAAATTTGAATCGGGTGGTCATCGCGTTCAGCGTGTCCCTGAAACCGAATCTCAGGGGCGCATTCATACGTCTGCCTGTACTGTTGCTATTCTGCCGGAAATTCCTGAAGCGGAATTACCGGAAATCAGCGCCAGTGATTTGAAAATTGATACATTCCGTTCCTCTGGTGCGGGTGGACAGCACGTCAATACGACAGACTCAGCAATTCGAATTACCCATCTTCCCACGGGCATTGTCGTAGAATGTCAGGATGAACGTTCACAGCACAAAAACAAAGCAAAAGCGATGTCAGTGCTTGCTGCGCGCATCCGTGCCGCTGAAGCGCAGAAGCGTCAGGATGCTGAAGCTTCTGAACGCCGCAACCTGCTTGGTTCAGGTGACCGTTCAGATCGCAACCGTACCTATAATTTCCCTCAGGGACGAGTGACCGACCATCGCATCAACTTAACGTTATACCGCCTTGAAGAAGTCATGGAAGGTAAACTGGATATGCTTATCCAGCCTATCATTACCGAATATCAGGCCGATCAATTATCCGCACTGTCAGAGCAGGATTGATGAACTATCAACATTGGCTTCAACATGCGGCTATACAGTTGACCGAAAGTGACAGTCCCAAACGTGATGCAGAAATTTTGTTGCAATATGTAACGGGGCGCACTCGCACTTATTTGATCGCATTCGGCGAAACGTCGCTTTCATCAGAGGAAATCCATCAGCTTGATGATTTGCTGACCCGCCGGATTCAGGGTGAGCCAATCGCTTATATTGTCGGGGAACGTGAATTTTGGTCACTGCCCCTTGCCGTATCACCAGCGACCCTGATCCCGCGCCCTGACACAGAATGTTTGGTTGAAAAGGCGTTGGAACTGTTACCTGACTCACCGGCCCAGATCCTCGATCTTGGCACAGGAACCGGTGCAATCGCGCTGGCGTTGGCAAGTGAACGACATGATTGCCATGTAACCGGTGTCGATATTCATCCTGACGCAGTAACACTGGCGAAATACAATGCTGAAAAAAATGCGGAAAAACTCTCTTTTCACAATGTGAATTTTTTGCAAAGTGAGTGGTTTACTGCGGTCCGAGGTAGACAATTTGATATGATTGTCAGTAATCCTCCGTATATTGATGAATCAGATCCTCATTTGCGTGAAGGAGACGTCAGGTTTGAACCAGCCACTGCCCTGATCGCCGCGCAAAATGGTATGGCAGATTTGCAGGTAATTGTAGAACAGGCCCGCTATTTTTTGTTACCAAACGGATGGCTATTATTGGAACATGGCTGGAAACAGGGAATCGTTGTCAGAAACCTATTTTTGGAGAAAGGTTATCAACAGATAGCAACTTTTCAGGATTATGGTGGTAACGAACGTATCACGGTAGGTCGATGGAATAAAAATGAAACCCATAGTTAATTATGAATTCAATAATGCTCCCCTGATTGACGGTATTATTCTAGTAACACAGGCCATTCGCCCTGATTTCCCTCAAACGTTGGTGACTGAACAGTTAGCTGTATTGGTTGAAGAAGCCAGACAGAAACTTTCCGCTATTACCGATGCAAAAGTAAAATTGCAGTCGTTGTTAACACTGTTTTATCGAGAATGGAAGTTTGGCGGGGCAAATGGCGTGTACTGTTTGTCGGATACCTTGTGGTTAGATAACGTATTGCACACACGTCAAGGTGCCCCTGTCGCTTTGGGGACAGTATTCTCACACATTGCTCAGGAACTGGCTCTGCCAATACAGCCTGTGATATTCCCGACCCAGCTGATTTTGCGAGTTGACTTGGTTGATGAACCGAGTTGGTTCATCAATCCAATGAATGGCGATACGCTCAACGAACATACACTTGATGTCTGGTTGAAAGGCAATATTGGCCCGACTGTTCGTCTGGAAAAGAAAGACCTACAGGAAGCCGATAACATCAGCATTGTACGTAAAGTCACTGATACCATCAAAGTTTCCCTGATGGAAGAGAAGAAGATGGAACTGGCGCTTAAAGCCAGCGAAATTGTACTGATGTTTGACCCTGAAGATCCGTATGAAATCCGTGACCGGGGACTGATATATGCCCAGCTCGATTGCAGTCATATCGCTGTTTCGGATTTGAGTTATTTTGTGGAGCACTGCCCTGAGGACCCTATCTCAGAAATGATAAAAATGCAGATTAACTCCATTGGGCAGAGATTAATCGTTCTTCATTGAACCTTGTCATAAGACGAAATCTCCCGTTCCTCATTTATTTTTTTATGGATACCGCAAATTTATTTGCCCTTAACAAGAGAAGGTATAAGCATGCAACAGAAAGTGGTTAATATTGGTGATATCAAGGTCGCGAATGATCTGCCTTTTGTACTGTTTGGTGGTATGAATGTCCTTGAGTCACGGGATTTGGCCATGCGTATTTGTGAGCATTATGTGACTGTGACACAAAAACTGGGCATTCCTTATGTTTTCAAAGCGTCTTTTGATAAGGCTAACCGTTCTTCTATCAATTCTTACCGTGGACCGGGTTTAGAAGAAGGGATGAAAATTTTTCAGGAACTGAAACAAACGTTCGGCGTGAAAATCATTACCGATGTGCATGAAGCCGCACAAGCTCAGCCTGTGGCTGATGTGGTTGATGTGATCCAGCTTCCTGCGTTCCTTGCTCGCCAGACCGATCTGGTTGAAGCCATGGCGAAAACGGGCGCAGTTATTAATATCAAAAAACCTCAATTCGTTAGCCCGGGGCAAATGGGGAATATCGTCGACAAATTCAAGGAAGGCGGTAACGAACAAGTGATCTTGTGTGATCGTGGCAGCAACTTTGGTTATGATAATCTGGTCGTTGATATGCTGGGCTTTGGTGTCATGCAGCAGGCAACCGGCGGTGCTCCTGTGATTTTTGACGTCACTCACTCATTGCAGTGTCGTGATCCATTCGGCGCTGCTTCCGGTGGCCGTCGCGCGCAAGTCGCTGAACTGGCTCGCGCGGGTATGGCCGTCGGCATTGCGGGCCTGTTCCTTGAAGCACATCCTGATCCGGAAAATGCAAAATGTGATGGCCCGTCAGCGCTGCCATTGGCAAAACTGGAGCCATTCCTGATGCAGATGAAAGCCATTGATGATGTGGTGAAAAACTTCCCAGAGCTGGATACCAGCAAATAATCACTGAAACTGTCAGGTTTTCTTGATGATGCGGTTACAGGCATGCTGTCTTGTAACCGCTTATTTTTGCCCGGCACCTGCGCCTAAGCAGCATGGAACAGTTAGGGCTTGTAATGGTCACTCAGCCATTTCTACAATATGTTTACTATGACTATTTTGCTGCCTTATTTTTTGCTCAATATGCTGTACCACATAGGCAGCATCCTGATCGATCCCCAGAAACCGTCCAGAACCCCATGTATATAACCACGGCAAACCAATAAACGTGACATCCGGATCAATGGTAATACCCCGGTCATGTTTCGGATAACCATTGACCTGAAAAATATCTAAATCAATCCATGAATAATCTGGCCTGAAACCGATACACCAAATCACGGAAGTAATATTTTCTTTTGCTAAATCAATCTGTGTGATTTCTTGCTCTGGCTGCCAAACAGGCTGATACACCGATACAGGCTCATCGGTCGCAATATTGTTTTTAGCTAAATATTCATCAATCGAGGCATTAATCCGATTATAAGTGGCATCGGCACGGTCCAGATTTTCTGATAAATCTGGCCTGAACCAGAGTTGACCATCTTTAAAGTCATCAAAACGTCCAAGCAACTGCATACCTTCTAAGGCAAATTTACGCAGGTCAATATCATGCCCGCCATCACGCCCTGTGACATAGTGGTTGGTACTGTCACGTACTTCTTCACTATAGCGATGATCTTTCACCGTAGTTTCGTAATAGCCCATATCAAACAGCCATTTCACCACATCTTTGCCGCGATAGAACCGGGCACAACGTGGAGCATCACCTGTCGATAAATAGACTTTTTTGCCTGCCAGATGTAAGTCTTCGGCAATCTGTGCCCCAGATTGTCCTGACCCGACCACCAACACTGCACCTTCAGGCAGTTGGTCTGCATTTAAATATTCTTCCGAATGCATGACTTTTATTTGCTCAGGCAAAGCATCGCTTAATTTTGGATAAATCGGGGTGTGATACCCGCCTGCTGCGACGACAAGTTGTTTGGCGGTGGTTGTGCCGTAATTAGTTTTAATGACAAACTCATGTGCTGCCACTTTTTTCACATGTTCTACCTGAATATTTAAAATGACAGGTGGATTGAGTTTTTCAATAAATTCATCAAGATATTCCACAATTTCGTGCTTTTTCATAAATCCGTCAGGGTCTTGCCTTTGATAAGGATGTTCAGGCAACAGGCACTGCCAGTTCGGTGTCACCAGAGTAAAATTATCCCAACGTTTACGGCGCCAGCTATGGGTCAACTCGGATTCTTTTTCCAACACCACATGGTCAATGCCTGCTTTTTGTAAATAGTGACTGATACATAAACCGGCCTGACCACCACCAACAATCACCACATCATAATTTGGCTGTAACATTTGATTTTGGATATTTAACATAGAACATCCCTCTCATTTATTTGTCATTTCAATAATTTCAATGTGATCTTGCGGGCTGAGCTCTAAGATCTTGGCTTGGTGTTTGATGATTGCCAGATTATCCATAGCCGAACTACAGGCAAAGCCATAACATGCCCGTACTCTTTCCGATGCGGCATACAGACCATTTTCAACCTGATGCAAAAACTGCGTACTTGGGTAACACTGACCCATGGACAAATAGTTATAAATCACCGTTGAGGGTGAGTAATATTGAATCTGTTCTCCATTCGGCCACTTCACAGTAAAACTCACACTGGGCATAACATAGGCTCCTACTGGCTCTCAGGCTCAATCTATAACGGGTTGAACCTATACTTTTTTAATTAATCCTGTTTTTAAACTAATTTTTTCAAGACATCGGCATAACAAAAACCGGTAAATACTTGGTTGTTAAAATCCCAAAATATGCTGTGTTGCTGTTGTTGCTGCACTGTAACCACACCACTGACATTGGTTTCACCTATCACTGTGCAGGCAATGTCCTGACGGTGAAACAACCTGATAATTTCTTCACATTTATCGGCATTGGCAGTCAGTAAAAAACCAAAACTGGGAAAAATTTGCAGCCATTTAAACCAGCCCACATCATCAGGTTTAGGAATGGCATCTAAGTTGATATGCGCCCCCGAAGCCGTAGCTTCGAGCAACATCAACAAACTGCCTAAAATGCCGGCATTGCTGATATCACGGGCGGCATGGACCAGATTTGCCTCTGCCAATTGCGGCAATAAGGCAATTTGTGACTGTAAAACGCAGTCAGATACATGCTCAAAGCATTTCCAATAAGGGGTATTGGGATGGAATTGCCCTTGCAGATTTAAAGCAATCAGGATTTTTTGTTGTGGTTTGACATGCAGCACCGAGAGCAGTTTTTGTGCCGTGCCTTGAATCGCAACAGATAAAGCGGGCTGATAAACCGCATCAAGATTGGTATGTCCACCGACCAATGGCACACCATAAGCACGACAAGCATCCTGCATACCTTGCATTAACAACTGGGTCTGTTCGCTGCTGGTATGCCAAAAACTGTTCACCACTGACAACGCCCGACCGCCCATTGCTGCAATATCACTAATATTCGCCATGACTGCCGACCATCCGGCAAAATAAGGATGATTGGCCACAAAACTTGGCAACATACCTTCACAGGCGTGCAACACATATTGGCCATTTAGCGACAGTGCAGCCGTATCATCCCCGGGATAAGCATATAAGCTATCCAATGAATCTACATGGCAAGCGGTATTGGCCGAAACTGTATTAGCCGAAACTGTATTGACTGAAACACTGGATGCAATCGCCTGCTTGGACTGCATGGCGGATGTCTGTTTCAACATATCGAGTAATTGATTGAGTTCCATCATCGCGTCTCCTTCTGCATATAGGTTTGCATCGGGATGTACTGTAACGGATAGTTTTCAATCTGTGCCTGCATCAACACATGTGGAATGTTGGCAACGGTTAACTGACGCAAACTATCCCAACACAACCTTTGGAAATAGTGCTCATTCTGGCTTTGCACGGTGGCTAAAAAAGTACGGCATCCCAAGTTTTTGGCGGTCGATACTGCGGTATTGATTAACGCTTTACCAATGGTATGGTGGCGTCGATATAAAGGCTCTACGCATAAACGTCCGCCATACCACGTCTGTTCGCCATCAGGGAAAATCCGCACTGCACCAATCACACGATCATGCTCACCCGACATTTTCCCAATGGCAACAATGCCTAATGCTTTAACATCGTACTCGTCACGATCTTCTTTCAAGATTTTCTGTTCATCGCGAAAGGTCACTTCACGTAAACGATAATATTGGCGACGCTCCCAATCTTCCGACACTATTTTGATGGTAATGTCATCGCTGATAAATTGTTTCAGCTCTTCATTTAGCCCAAGCAGCCAGGAATAACGAGAAAGCCTCATATCACATTCTCCTTACTCATAGGCTTTCAGCGAAGAACAAGCGCCACATTTGGCACAGCCTGCCTGAGTATTTTCCGAATTCAAGCCATGTTGTCTGAGTTGCAGTCCGATTTTCGGATAAAGCGACTGCATAAAAGCATGATCAGGTTTAGGATGATGCTCTAATGGTGTACCTTGAATTGGCACAAACGGCACCACAAATGGATATACCCCAATTTCAGTCAGTCTGGCGGTCATTGCCACGATTTCCGGTTCGGTATCGCCCAATCCGGCCAAAATGTAAGTACTGACCTGTCCTCGACCGAACACTGCAACGGCTGCCTCAAAGGCTGAAAAATACTTTTCCAGTGATACTTCGGCCTTGCCGGGCATAATTTTCTGTCGTATACGCTCGCTCACCGCCTCAAGGTGCATTCCAATCGACACAGCACCTGCATCTTTTAAACGTTGAAACCATGCAAAATCATCGGGAGGTTCGCACTGTACCTGTATTGGTAAATCTACTTGTGCCTTAATCGCTTTAACCGAGTCATATAAGATTTTTGCCCCACGATCTCCCGTATTTGGCGTACCGGTGGTGATTACCATTTGCTTGATACCATCCAGCTCAACGGCTGCTTTCGCTACCTCCGCCAATTGTTCCGGACGTTTACGGATCAAGGTTCGACCGTCGTTTAAAGACTGATCAATCGAGCAAAATTGGCACGCCGTTGCCTTGTCATTCATCCGAATGCAATGCTGTAACACGGTTGTCGCCAACACATCATGACTATGTAAGGTTGCAATTTGCTCATAGGCGATACCTTCGGCAGTTTTTAAATCATAAAATCGTGGCCTTGCCGGTGCAGTTAAGATTGCCACCGGAATCCGGTTTTTAAAGACAATCACCTTGTCAGAGTTCAGCTCAGGCTTTGCGGTATAGGGAGAATCTTGTGCTGCAAGGTTCAGCACAGGGATCATCATGGTCTTCCCGTCAAGGCTCAGTGCCTTATGATCGCTTGGCCCTGCGCCGCCTTTACGGGATAAACCAAACTCGCCTTCCCATTTCAGACCATTACATTGCAAATCGGTCAGTAATTGCGTTGCAGACATCTTTACCCCCTATTATTTGGGTTTAATCAATATGGTTCAGACCTGTGCTTCATTAAATTTTGAGGATTTTTCGAGATGATTTTGATCTGATGTTTCAACTTTCAGTTCGTGTAATACCTTTGTCGGACGGCGATCAATCAATAAGCTGAACAATTCAGGGCGGCTGTAATGTCCCACTGAATCCATCATGCGTTTGCGTTTATCAATCAGACTAAGATCCAGATCGGCAATGCAGTAACCTTCATCTTGCGTGAGCGGTTCAGCTAAGAACTTGCCTTCGGGAGAAACAATGGCGGTAAAACATCCGCCTGAAATTGGCCCGATGTTACAGCCAGTATCCTGCATAATTTGTTGCTGCTGTTCGGGATGCAGCCATGCGGTGGCATTGACCACAAAACAGCCGGACTCTAAAGCATGGTGTTGAATGGTTGCACTGATTTGATCGGCAAAAATTTGTCCTACCAACGAACCCGGAAACATGGAAGCATGAATTTGCTCACCATCTGCCATCAGGGCAAAACGTGCCAACGGGTTGTAATGTTCCCAACATGCCAGCGAACCAATACGCCCCACCGCAGAGTCAATGGCGCGCAGACCACTGCCATCACCTTGACCCCAAACCATCCGCTCATGGTAAGTTGGCGTAATTTTGCGGCGATGCTGAATGATTGAACCATCGGCATCAAATAACAGTTGTGCGTTATAAATCGTACCGCCGGCACGTTCATTAATACCAATCGATACCACCATGTCGGCTTCAAGGCAGGCTTGACCAATCGCCAGAGTTGCTGCGGAAGGTACAACCACCGATTCATTCAACAATTTTAAATGCTCTTTTCCCATGGCAAATGGTGGTTGTACAAAGGAAAAATAAGGGTAATAAGGCACGACGGTTTCAGGAAAAACGGCAAATTGCACACCTTGTTTTCCAAGCTCTGAAATAATGTCACAGATTTTTTTTACCGTTGCGGCTTGGCTATAAAGCACCGGACTGCATTGCACGGCGGCAGCTTTGATGATTCGGTTCATGTCTTATTCCCCTTATAGTTTGCGCTTACTTAAACAGTCCAAGTATCAATGATTAAGGCATTTTCACGACGCATCAGCAGTTTTAAATCCATCACATCCAATGGATTAATGGGGCGAATTCCCGGAATAAGTGCTTTTTCGGTTTGACCATACATTGCTTGCAACGCAAAACGACAGGCATACACTTCGCCGCCTTCTTCCATAAAGGCTTTCAATTGGTTATTGACGGCCAAATGACCGGGAAAAGCTTCAGCTCCTAACGTTGGAAAGCCACGTTGTACACCCAGTTGCACACCCGGGCCGTAAAGCAAGATTTTGGTTTCAAAACCCTTACGCAATAAACGCTTTGCCTGTAACACATTGATCAGGCCAATTGACCCTTCAAATGCAACGGTATGGAAAGTCAACAATGCCTTTTCACCCGGCTGTGCTTTAACGTCCTCAAACACTTTTTCTTCATAATCAACAAGAAAATCGCCATCTTTATATTGTTCGATATCAACTTTTGGCATAACAGCTCCTAGTTCAATGTTATTTCGGAATGAATCGATATGTCGTCTTTCGGTCTTATTGCAAAAGGTTATTGCGAAAGCTATGCCAAGTTATATTGCGGGGCAGGGAAGTTGTGTTTATCTCATTGAAATATATAACTTAAATTTATATAAAATATTTTTATGGATATAAGTGGAACTGCTGGAAGGCTATGATTTTTCGTAGTATTATGAGTTTTCATAGTTTCAATTATGAAACTTCATAATATGAATATGACTGAATAACATGGATACGACTGATTTTATTTCGGATTGGGTAACTTCTGAAAACTCGATTCGTCCGTTAGTGTTTGAACACACATCACAGGCATTAATTGTGCTAGACCCACATCAAAACCAGTTTATTGATGTGAATATCAGTGCCACTCGATTATTGCGATATGAACGTCATGAAATTATTCAAAAAACAGTAACTTCTATTTTTGGTCATTTCAGCCAACTACCCCACCTGCTGGCGTTTACCGAAGAAGCTTTGGAAAAAGATTGGGCCTGGAACAATGAGCTGTGTTCCTTTGATAAAAATGGTGAAAAAATCCAGTTAGATATCACGTCCATTTCATTGCCTTATAAAAACAAAACATTGCTGATATGGTCGCTGGTGGATGTCAAAGAGTTAGAACTGCGTCAACTTAAGAAAAATGCCGATAAAGCCATCCGTACAGATTTTAAAGAATGGCAAGCCTTGCAAGAACTGTTTATCGACTCTGATACAGGCAAGCATTTATTACTGAGTTCAGTCGGTGACGGTATTTACAGTATCAACAAGCAAGGTTTGTGCACCTTTATTAATCCCGCCGGAGCTAAAATGCTGGGGCTGCAACCTGAAGATGTGCTGAGTAATAATATTCATAAAATTCATCATCATACCCATGAAAATGGCGATCATTATCCTGTCGAGGAGTGCCCGATTTACGCGGCGGTACATGACGGTATTGTGTATGAAGGTATTCAGGAAATTTTTTGGCGGCGTGACGGCAGTTACTTTCCAGTGGAATTTACCAGTACCCCGGTGATCCGTGACAGTGAAATTATTGGTGCAGTGGTGGTATTCCGCGATATTACCGATCGGCTGAACACCGAAAAACAACTGACCCATGCCCTTGAAGAACTGCAAGATTTAAAAAGCCGACTGGAACAGCAAAACGAATATCTGCAAGAAGAAATTTTACAAGAAAATAAATACCATGAAATTGTCGGCAATAGTGCCTCTATTTTACAGATTATCGAAAAAATCAAGGTAGTCGCCTCAACGGATGCCAACGTGATGATTTATGGCGAGTCCGGTACAGGCAAAGAACTGATTGCCCGTGCCATTCACCAATCCAGTCACCGTAAACAGCAACCACTTATTCGGGTCAACTGTGCCGCCATTCCTTCGGAACTGTTTGAAAGTGAATTTTTCGGGCATGTCAAAGGTGCATTTACTGGGGCTGTACGTGACCGTATCGGGCGTTTTGAATTGGCAGACCAAGGCACGCTATTTTTAGATGAAATTGGCGACATTCAACCAGAGTTACAAAGTAAGCTACTGCGTGTATTGCAGGAAGGCACCTTTGAGCGGGTCGGCGAAGAAAAAACGCGGCATGTGGATGTGCGGATTATTGCCGCCACCAACCGCAATTTAAAAGAAGAAGTGAAATACAAACGTTTTCGTGAAGATCTGTATTTTCGTTTAAATGTATTCCCGATTCATTCTCCGGCCTTACGTGACCGCAAGGAAGATATTCCGCTTTTGGTGACACATTTTACCAAGCTGATTTGTGACAATCGTAAAATTAAGTATCTGCCATTTTCACAAAAGCATATTTTGGAACTTCAGCAGTATGACTGGCCCGGTAATATCCGTGAGCTGCAAAATGTCATCGAACGGGCACTGATTACGGCAAGACAAAGCGCGGTTTCTTTTAAATATTTATTGGAACAAGATCAACAGCAACCGAAAACGCCGCGTCAGAATATTCACAACGAACATCAACAAACCGAAGACGTGCTGACTGTAAAACAATTCAGGGAGTTAGAAATTAAAAACCTTTCCCTTGCCGTTAAACAATGCAAAGGGAGAATTTTTGGTGATGGCGGCGCAGCAAGGTTGTTGGGAATAAACCCAACAACCTTGATCTCACGCTTAAAGAAATTGGGGATTAGTTATTAAAAATTAAAAGTTAAAAGTTAAAAGTTAAAAGTTAAAAGTTAAAAATCTCATCCTGAGGCAGGCTATTAGATTAATCTATTCCCATTTCTTTCTGCACTTTGGATAAAGTAGCATAAAAACTCAATTGCCCTTCAATCGGCACGACTTTGGCTCTCGCCAGCGTTTTTAAGGGCTGGAAGGGAATATCACACACGACGATATGCTTCTCTTTTCCCATCTCTCGGATAAAACCCTGAAAGGCGTGCAGCCCACCTGCATCCAGAACGGGTACGGCATCCCATTGCATGATGATGGTGTGATAATCGCTACTTTTCTCTTTTAACTCAGCAAAAATACGCTCGGCGGCAGCAAAGAACAGCGGGCCATTAATTCGTACAACCAGCAGACTTTTATCATCGTTCGTTAAAGAAGAGGTAGTAATCCGAGTCATGTTGGCAATTTTGCGCATAAACAGGAGCGATGCCAAAACAATGCCAATGGTGATAGCTATCACCATATCAAACAGAACGGTCAATGACAGGCACAGCAGCATGACGATAATATCGTCTTTGGGAGCACGACGAATGAGATCCACAACTTTATGGGCTTCACTCATATTCCACGCCACAATCAGCAAAATGGCTGACATCGCTGCCAGTGGGAGATAAGAGAGCATCGGTGCAAGCACCAGCAACGTCAATAATACCAGCAGGGAGTGAATGACAGCAGCAATGGGTGATGTTGCGCCTGCACGCACATTGGCGGCTGAACGGGCGATAGCCGCAGTAGCAGTGATCCCGCCAAAGAAGGGGGCGACAATATTGCCCATTCCCTGACCAAGCAATTCACTGTTGGAGTGATGTTTTTTTCCGGTCATGCCGTCCAGAATAACGGCGCATAGCAGTGATTCAATTGCCCCTAACATGGCCATCGAAAATGCGGCGGGCAGTAAGGCTGACACGGTATTCCAGCTAATATCGAGAGAATCAGTATCAGGTAAATTCCACGGCAAAATAAGTTGGGGAAGAATTGGCGGAATCCCCTGACCCTGCGTACCATCTTCCAGCATATAGCTGAATGATGAACCGATCGTTGCTACATCATGACCCAGCAGATGCATGATACCCATAATGCTGGTGCCCGCAATCAAAGCGGGTAAGTGACCCGGTAACTTTAATCCCAGTTTTGGCCAGAAAATTAATACCAGCAACGTTGTCAAGCCGATGAGCGTATCGCTCAACTGAAATGAGGGGAACGCCTGAGAAAGCGCAATCACCTTATCAATATAATTTTCCGGTACATGGTCCAACGTCAGGCCAAAGAAATTTTGTACCTGCATGGTGGCTATCGTGATTGCAATACCAGAAGTAAAACCAAGAGTGACAGACAGGGGGATATATTCAATAAGCCGCCCTAAACGCGCTAATCCCATGACAACCAAAATGATGCCGGACATCAGCGTCGCGATCAGCAGGCCACTCAAGCCAAATTGCTGTGAGACAGGGTAGAGGATCACCACAAAAGCGGCAGTTGGGCCGGAAACGCTATAACGTGATCCTCCGGTGAGGGCGATAATAATACCCGCAATAGCTGCCGTATACAGCCCATACTGAGGGGCAACGCCACTACCGATAGCCAGAGCCATTGCCAGCGGGATAGCAATGATCCCCACAGTGATCCCGGCAATCATATCCTTAATAAAACGAGGAAAAGAGTAAGATTCCTTCCAACATGAATCCATAAACGCACTAAACGGGCGTATTCCCTTAATTTTACGAGTATTCATTGAAATAAAAACCAAAATAAAACGTCGCGTGACGGTCTGAAAAGAGAGCTGCCAGAATATCGACTTTATCAGACCAAAAAGGTGTTATATGTCAAAAAGTTAATTAATAGATTAACGTCTGTGGAATAAAAATCAAATAAATAAGACATCATTCATGATGTACGAGTCAAAAAGTAAACTATATTTAGAATCGGAAATATTTATAACAATTTGCTAACTTGTGATTTACATCACTTTCTACTTCGATAAGTAATAATGGTAATTATTGCATTTTCCTTTCGATATTTTCGGAAGGGAAATTTTTGATTCCATTCATCACAAGGAGATGGGGAACGTTATGGTTTCTTTAATGAAAGAGCGATATTTCGGTTTAATGCCAATTGAAAGGTTTTTTGGCTATATCGGGCGGAAAAATAAATTTTAACAGTGATCACAGTCGGCATTCGTTCGCTTTGTTCTAATTACCCTAATTCAGTTCTGAACTGCGGGAGTCTACGTGATATGAGCATTGAAACAACCAAAAGACGCGAGTCTATCATCAAGCTGTTATATGACATAGGCAGTGTGAAAGTGGAAGCATTGAGCAAATATTTTGGTGTTTCAAGTGTCACTATTCGCAGTGATTTACGTTATCTTGAAAAAGAAGGATGTGTGAGCCGTGCTCATGGTGGCGCAAAGATTAATAACAGATTTGCATTTGATCGACCATTACGGTTAAAAGGACGGCTTGAGAAAGAGATTAAAATTCGTATTGGCGCCAGAGCTGCGGAGTTTATTCAGGATGGCGACTCTCTGATTATTGATTCTGGATCAACTACAGCAGAAATTGTCCCCCATCTTACCCAATACCGCTCATTGGTTGTGATGACCAATGCACTGAATATTGCCTATCAGCTAACTGAATATGATGACATTGAAGTTATCGTTCTTGGCGGTGTCATTCGTCGAAATTCTTATTCCCTTTATGGCAGCACGGCAGAGCAGCAACTTTCCCAATATCGTTTTAATACGGTTTTTCTTGGTGTGGATGGCTTCGATTTGGAGGCGGGAATTACGACGCCCCATGCAGGTGAAGCGCATCTTAACCGCATTATGTGTGATGCAGCCCACCAGATTATTGCCGTGACAGACGGCAGTAAATTTGGCCGCAGGAGTTTTTGCCTGATCCGTGAATCTCACCAGATTCATCGCTTAATTACGGATCGACGAATACCTGAACACTATCGCAGGACATTAACAGAACAGGGGGTGGATGTGATTGTTGTGGATGAATAATGTCCGATTGAAATTCCTTTTTTCACCAGAAATAACGGAATTCTGTCAGAAAAGCACTTTCAGATTTAAAACGGCTTTCAGTCATATTATCTGGAGATATCATGCAGCATCTATTACAGCTTATCCATCGTCATAAAGCAGGCGACCCGGTTGGGATTTATTCCGTTTGTTCAGCACATCCGTGGGTATTGGAAAGTGCTATGCGCCTGGCGAAAGAGCGGCAGACTCCGGTGCTCATTGAAGCCACATCCAATCAAGTGAACCAATTCGGGGGTTATACCGGCATGCAGCCGGACGATTTTCGCGAAAGAGTCTGGCGCATTGCTGATGATGTTGGCTTATCCCGCCAACTCATTTGGCTGGGAGGTGACCATCTGGGGCCAAATGTTTGGCAGAATCGGCCTGCGGAAGAAGCGATGTTACTGTCAGAAAGATTGATCCATGATTATGTCGCTGCGGGTTTTCGCAAAATTCATCTTGATTGCTCGATGTCATGCGCCGACGATCCGACCCCATTGACTGACGCCGTTGTCGCGGAACGTGCCGCCCGGTTGTGTCTGGTGGCTGAACTCTGTTGGCAGCAAGTCGGGGGTGAGCGTCCTGTCTATGTGATTGGTACAGAAGTCCCTGTGCCGGGTGGAGCAAAAGAAAAATTGAGCGGTGTTCAGGTCACATCTTCTCATGCTGCGGCCACCACATTGAATATTCACCAACAGGCATGGAAATCTGTCGGTTTAGCTGAAGTATGGGAGCGGGTCATTGCACTGGTGGTTCAGCCAGGAGTGGAGTTCGATCATCATCAGGTGGAAAAGTACCAGCCAGAAAAAGCCAGACAGCTCAGCCGTTATATTGAAACTCAGCCTTATTTGATATACGAAGCTCATTCTACAGATTATCAGACGCCTCAGGCGTATCGTGAATTGATACGTGATCATTTCGCAATCTTGAAAGTCGGCCCTGCGTTGACCTTTGCCTTGCGTGAAGGGCTGTTTGCGCTTGATAAATTGGATCGCGAATGGAATGGAGAATTGACAGCCGTTCATTTGATGGATGTGCTGGAACGGATAATGCTCGAACAGCCAGAATATTGGAGCGCTTATTATCAAGGTACGCCACATCAACAATATATTGCCCGCCAATACAGCTTGAGTGATCGCATTCGCTATTACTGGGCAGATCCCAGAGTAGAGCAGGTTGTCGAAACGCTGATCGAAAATCTGAACCGTAATCCTGTACCTCTTTCCATGCTCAGCCAGTATTTGCCTGAGCAGGCGGAAGCGGTGAAGCAAGGCCGGCTTTCAACTGAGCCGAAAGCGTGGGTGATGGATAAAATTCGTTCAGTATTGCTGCGTTACGCAAATGCTTGTGAAAGGCAATTAGTTGAAGCGACCCATTGAGGCAACTATATGAAAGTCATATCCGCTGTGAAGATGGGGAACACTCTGGGTACAACGAAAACGCGGTATACCTATAGTGAAAAATGGTTGGATGAGCATCAGGCTCGTTTCACCGCAGAAGAAATTCATCATCAACCTGCACTATGGCGTCAATTACATCAGGAATTGCAGGTTAACGTGAAAAAATGGCAATTATTTTTACAGCCATTATTGGAAAATTCTAACCTGCGCATTATTTTGTGTGGTGCCGGTTCTTCCGCTTTCGTTGGCCGGACGATAGCTCCGTGGCTGCGTGAGTACTGTGGACTTAACGTCGGGGCATATGCTTCGACAGATATCGTATCGTCACCGCTGTCCTGTTTCACCGGAAAATACCTTACCGGAGAACATCCGATCCTGCTGGTTTCTTATGCCCGCTCTGGCAATAGCCCGGAAAGTATGGCTTCTGTGGCATTGGCAGATCAACTTTTGCCGGATTGCCACCATTTGTTTCTGACCTGCAATCCCGACGGGGAATTGGCGCAATATGCGGAAGATAAATCTAACGTCTGTTCTCTGATCATGCCGGAAGGCTCTCATGACCGGAGTTTTGCCATGACATCCAGTTTCAGTTGCATGGCACTGGCGACAATTTTACTGCTTGGCCGCCTTTCCCTGACAGAAACAGATAAGTACGTCGGACAGATAGCAGCTCTGTGTGAACAGAATGAAATGAACTGGCATCAATATGCGAAATCGCTATCAACACTGGGTTTCAGCCGATTTGTCGTACTCGGCTCCCGCTGTTTTAACGGCATTGCTGAGGAAGCGGCTCTCAAAATGCTGGAGCTGACGGCTGGGCGTGTCATGACACGGCATGACTCTTCAATGGGAATACGTCACGGGCCGAAAGTCATGATTGAGGGGGGAACGCTGGTCGTTACAATGCTGTCATCATCGCCTTATTGCCGTCAGTATGACCTTGATTTATTCAATGAATTAAAACTCGACGGGAAGGCCAGAGATATTATCGCCCTCAGCGGCTTATCCCATACCGATGGTCTTGTATTAAATACCGATTTAGACGATATCTGGCTCATTTTCCCCTATCTGATGTTTTTGCAACTGCTGGCGTTTGAGACGTCACTGGCGCATGGACTGACGCCCGATAATCCTTGCCCGACAGGTGAAGTTAACCGGGTTGTTAAAGGTGTCCGCATATATCCTTTTCATCACATTCAAAAGAGCCGCAGGAGTAAGTATGTCTACCCCAAATATATTGATGACACGGATTGATAATCGGTTAGTGCATGGACAAGTCGGCGTAACTTGGGTTAATTCGCTGAATGCAAATTTAATCGTCGTTGCCAATGATGAGGCATCAATCGATCCTGTCCAGCAATCCTTAATGGATATGGTGGTTTCGGATGGAGTACAAACCCGTTATTTCTCTCTGCAAAAAACAATAGATGTTATTCACAAGGCGGCTGAACATCAGAAAATTTTCATCGTTTGTAAAACTCCGCAAGATGTGTTGCTGCTGGTTAAGGGAGGAGTACCCATTAACTTTGTCAACGTGGGTAACATGCATTTTGCAGAAGGAAAAAAACAGATCCATAAAACCGTTTCTGTAGATGAAGACGATATTAAGGCATTTCGTGAATTAGAAGGTCTCGGCATTAGGTGTGAAATACGCCGCGTACCGGATGAAACGGGGCAACCGGTCTGCCATTTGCTGAACTAGCTGAACTAGCTGAACTAATGGAGGGATGTATGCTTATTGATGCACTATTAATTGGATTGCTGGCGGGAATTGCTGGTATCGATCTCTTCAATGGATTGACACATATTCATCGTCCGGTGGTCATGGGGCCGTTGGTCGGCTTGATTTTAGGTGATGTCACAACAGGGCTGCTGGTTGGTGGCGCGTTAGAACTGGTGTGGATGGGAATGGTGCCATTGGCGGGAGCACAACCGCCAAATGTCGTGATGGGAGGCGTGATGGGCACTTCATTTGCTATTCTGACAAATGTCGATCCGAGGATTGCAATTGGCATTGCAGTACCATTTGCCATTGCAGTACAGGGTTGTATCACACTGTTATTTACGCTTTATTCCCCGATGATGCACAAATGCGACAATATGGTCAAAGCGTTGAACTGGAAAGGCATTGAGCGGGTTAACTATCTGGGATTGCTTATCCTGTTCTGCCTGTATTTTATTGTGTCATTCCTGCCAATCTACTTCGGTGCAGATGCCGCGAGTGCCATCGTCCAGAAAGCCCCCAAATGGCTGCTTGACGGCCTTTCTGTTGCGGGAGGAATGATGCCGGCGATTGGTTTCGCATTGCTGATGAAGATCATGATGAAAAAGACCTATGTGGCTTATTTCATTTTGGGATTTGTCTCCGTCACTTTCCTCAATATGCCGATTATTGCCGTTGCACTGAGTGCATTGGCGATAGCCCTGATCGACTTCTTTAATCGCGATCGCTCTGAAGGCCATTCTGCCCATCCACACGCTGCCCATTCACACGTAAAGGAGATGAATGATGGTATCTAATCAATCTGATAAAAATTCTGACAACGCTATGGCGGAAAAAGCCGAACGGAACATGGAACGGACACTCGCAAGCCGTCAGACAGAGCAGGACGAATATAGGGATAACACACTGGCATCTGAATTGACCAAGCAAGATATCAATAAGATGGCATGGCGTTCCCTGTTATTGCAGGCTTCTTTCAACTACGAGCGTATGCAAGCGGGGGGATGGCTTTATACTTTACTGCCGGGATTGCGCAAGATCCATAAAAATCCTGAGGATTTGCGGAATTCCATGAAGATGCACATGGAATTTATCAACGTACATCCATTTGACATTACTTTCCTGTCAGGGCTGGTATTGGCCATGGAGAGGGCAAAAGAAAAGATCTCGACCATCCGTGCCGTGAAAATTGCGCTGATGGGGCCTTTGGGGGGAATAGGTGATGCTCTGTTCTGGCTGACATGGCTGCCTATCTGCGCCGGGATCGGGGCTTCATTAGCGATGCAGGGAAGTTTGTTCGGGCCGATCATTTTTCTGCTGATGTTCAATATCGTGCATTTTACTGTTCGTTTCGGATTGGCGCACTATGGTTATCAGGCAGGGACAAACGCCATCACTATGTTGAAGAAACATACAAAAAATTTTTCCCATGCAGCATCCATTGTTGGCATGACAGTGATTGGTGCGCTGGTGGCTTCTTATGTTCATCTGTCGACTCCGTTAGTGATACAGGCAGGTGAAGCCAAAATTGCGTTGCAAGCGGGGGTGTTAGATAAATTGATGCCAAATCTACTGCCATTGTGTTTCACGTTATTGGTATATGGATTGATGAAACGGGGAATTTCACCCGTGAAATTAATTGGCATCACAGTGGTATTGGGGATCGCAGGTAAATTTATCGGATTTCTATAAGAAGGAGCCATTATGTTGAATGTTGCCATGTTGGGCGTAGTCATCACGGGGCACGGGAAGTTTGCCAGTGGTTTATTACAGGCTGTGGAGCAGGTTATCGGACTACAAAAACAGTGTGTTGCGATTGATTTTCCGGAAGGGATGTCAATGGAATATCTGTCCGAATCACTGCGTGACGCGTGTCAATGTTGTGACAGTGGTGCAGGAGTGGTCATTCTGACTGATTTACTGGGGGGATCACCTTTTCGTCAGGCGGCACAACTGGCGCTTACTTATCCATCATGGGAAGTCATTACGGGTATCAATATGCAGCTGGCGGCGGAAATGATGCTGGAACGTGACAATGGACTGTCAGCGGCAGAGTTTCGTGATCTGGCACTTGAATGTGGTCATCGTGGATTAACCAGTTTGTGGCATGAACAGCAGAAACAACAAAATAAATCCTGTGATGATGGGATTTAAGGGGCAGCAATGTATCTGATTTCCAATCGTGAAATGCTCAGAAAGGCTCAACGTGAAGGCTATGCCGTTCCTGCTTTCAATGTACATAATCTGGAAACCATACAGGTCGTGGTGGAGACAGCGGCTCGTATGTCTTCACCCGTTATTCTGGCGGGGACACCCGGAACATTCCGTTATGCTGGGTTGGAATATATTGTTTCTATCTGCCAACAAGCAGCTTATCTCAATCAATTGCCTGTGGCATTACATCTCGATCATCATGAAGTTTTCAGTGATATTCATCAGAAAGTAAAAGCGGGGATTCGTTCGGTAATGATTGATGGCTCACATTTACCCTTCGAAAGTAACATCATGACGGTGACAGAGGTTGTTCGGCTATGTCATAGCTATGATGCCAGTGTTGAGGCTGAACTTGGGCGTCTTGGGGGACAGGAAGATGATCTGAGTGTCGATAGCAAAGACTCTTTCTTTACAGATCCACAGGCGGCAAAAATCTATGTTGAGCGTACCGGCATTGACTCACTCGCCGTTGCGATTGGTTCGGCACATGGACTTTATCAGGGTGAGCCTCATCTGGATTTTGACCGTCTGGCGGCTATCCGCCAGTTGGTCGATATTCCGTTGGTACTGCATGGCGCTTCTGGTTTATCGGAAGCAATGGTGCGCAAGGCGATTGGTCTTGGTATTTGTAAGTTGAATGTAGCGACAGACCTGAAAATTGCCTTTGCTGATGCGATAAAATCCTATTTTGCACAATATCCTACAGCCAATGACCCTCGTCACTATATGACACAAGGTAAAATAGCGATGGAAAAAGTTGTTGAAGAGAAAATTCTGATGTGCGGTAGCGCAGGTAAGTTTTGATTTTTATGGCTACCGCTAACTATAACTTTTTCCAACTATAACTTTCTCTAATTATAATCTTATCTAACTATGTCTTCCGATGCCGATATGACTTTTCCCAATGTGTGAGAATATCCATGTGTGTTTGTCTGAAAGTCACTTGTGGTCTGACCTGACGCAGAATATTGATGGCAGTGGTAACATTATATTCAGGATGCTTTTTCAGTAGCCATGCAGCTACAACCATTGCACTGCGGGACAATCCTAATGTGCAATGAATGAAAACGCTGCCTTGAGAGCATAAAAAACCTTG